>CAYHRD010000047.1:0-12297 GCA_964358925.1 uncultured Sulfurimonas sp. | reverse complement strand
TGATTTTTATTGTAAAGTGCGAGCGATACGGACGACTCTATCGTTTCACTCATATTGTTTGTTAGTTTTTCAAAAATATTATCCATTTATATGTTCCTTAATTTTTATTATTCTGTCAAAGAAAGTACTTTCTTTGTCTTCGCTTACGCCGCTGAGGCGACTAAAGTTATATACATGGACATTGTATCAAGTTGAGTGATATGATGTCAAGTCTATTTAGTCTACACACTATACATTAAGCGAAAAACCTTTTTTCTCATACCGCTTAAGCATACTCTCATTTCCGCTAACACCGCCGCTGTGTATATAAATTATCTCTTCATCGGTTTGCTGCAGTAAAGATATCCATAAACTCGGTGCATAAATCAGATCAAATTCAATTCCGCTTTTTAAAAGTTTTTGTTCTATTTCCAAAAACTCTTTATACGGCTTAGCAAAATGATACTTCTTTTGAGGTTTTAAAATTATTAAATTATCAGGTATTTTGTGAAGCGAGGAGATCTGCTCTCTTAAGTATGCTTCATCTCCTACGCAAGGTGTCGTATAAATTTTGTATTCAGGAAGCATCAAAGCTAAGAAAAGTGCCGTTGTGCCGGTTCCTGATGGTGTTGCTAAAGATTTTACGCCCAAATCGGCTTCTCTTATCTCATCAGCCAATACCTTCAACCCCTCCATAGCTTCCTTAACTGCTCCGCCCTGATCTACTATAAATGTTTTTTCATCCAAATTAAATCTTAACGATGATATAAAATCTTTATAATATTGATGTTCTATCTCAACATGCTGCATTCCAAGTTTTTTCGCATGGTAAAAATTTCCGCAATTTTCATTTTTAAGGGTATCGCTTAGAGGTTTTGTATAGTATATAAACTCCCAATTTTTCTCTTTGCACATAGCGGCGATTGCAAGCATTGCATTTGATTGAGTTCCACCGTAAGAGATAATTCGACTAAGTTGATTTGGTGGAGTTTGAAGAAGCGTGTAAAGTTTACGAAATTTGTTTCCTGCTAAAAAAGGGTCTACCAAATCATCCCTTTTAACATAAAATACTCTTTCGTCTAAAACTATTTTGCTAATTTTAGACGGGATTTTTAGAGAATTTTTTGGGTGCATCTACTGTTTAATTACAGCTTTTTTATGCAATTCTTGGATTTTAGCCTGCATAAATGTTTTAAATTTTTCCATTTTCAATCTTTGCTCGATAAATGTTTTTACTTCAGAAAAACTTTTTGTTGTTTTTGCTTTTCTATCTTCAATATAAATTACATGGTATCCAAATTGAGTTTTTACAGGCTCCATCGTAATCTCTTTAGGTTTCATAGAAAATGCTTTATTATTAAACTCAGCTACCATTTGACCCTCTGTAAAATAACCTAAATCACCGCCGTTTGCAGCACTTGAACATGTTGATTTTGCTTTTGCAATCTCTATAAATTTATTTTTAAGCGCATCGCCCTTTAATGATTTAAGCTCTGATATGGCCTTTTTTGCTTCCGCTTCATCTTTTACAAGTATATGACGCGCGTTAACACTTTCATTCTCGGCAAACTCATCTTTGTTAGCATCATAATAATCTTTTAGCTCTTTTTCAGAAATCTTAATTTTTTCTAGCTCTTGCTTTTGCCATACTTGAGTAGCTATCTCTTTTTCTATTCGTTTTGTAATCTCTTGATATTTATCTTTAAAATCTTTTGACTCTAAAACACCTCTACTTTTTGCATCACCGTAAATCAACTCCATAGCAACCAACTGCTCTAAAACTTGTTTTCTAAACTCACTCTGTTTCTCTGCAGGAACTTGGTTGAATCTACCTTGAGTCGCTGCCATAAGCTCTTTATCAACATCCTGCTGAGTAATCGCCGTACCGTTTACCGTTACTAGTGTTTGTGCGACAGATATTGTTGAGAGGATTGCCAAAGACGCTACTATTTTTGTTACTGTTTTCATTTTCTTCCTTTAAAGAACTACCTTTTAATTATTGGTAATTCTAATAATTTTATACTAATGGTTATTAAACAACTTCTCTTTTGTATATAATTTCACTATGAAAAAAGCTACAAAACAAGAGATAAGAGAGATTCATCAACTTTTTATCGATAAATATAGTGATGCCGTAACGGAGCTTAAGTATAAAAATGTATACGAATTAGTTATTGCAGTTATTCTCTCGGCACAATGCACGGATAAAAGAGTAAATCTCATTACGCCTGCCCTATTTGAAAAATATCCTGATCCAAAATCTCTGGCACTTGCAGATATTGATGATGTAAAACAGCTAATTAACAGCTGTTCATTTTTCAATAATAAAGCAAAAAATATAGTAGAGATGGCAAAGAAAGTGGTCGAAGTATACAGCGGTGAAATTCCCTTAAATGAAAAGGAGCTAATGACGCTAAGCGGTGTCGGGCAAAAAACCGCAAATGTTGTTATGATAGAGTATACGGGTGCTAATTTGATGGCAGTCGACACTCATGTATTTCGCGTTTCTCACAGACTCGGGCTAAGCGATGATAAAACTGCGATAAGCACGGAAGCGACACTTGTTAAAAAATTTAAAAACAATCTTGATGCACTGCATCAGGGAATGGTACTCTTTGGTCGCTACATCTGCAAAGCAAAAAAACCAAAATGCGATGAGTGTTTTTTAACATCTTATTGCAAAACAAAAGAGAGTTTCAAAGTTTAAAAGTTGGATTAGTTTTTGCTTGATAATGGTTATGATTAAATACTTACTAATAATTTCTACACTGTTTCTATTTTCTGGGTGTATGAACAAAACCGGCATCTCGGCTAAATATTATGCCAATGAGTGCAATGAGTATTATGATATGCAGGGTTATTACCACAAAGATTGCAAGGATGACAACATAATCACCTATAAAGAAATCGGTGAAAAAAAAGACAAAATAGTTAATTTTGTTGTCGGGGGAGAAGAAGAAGTTAAAAAACCTCAAGGCAATGTTTGGTAAAACTTCAGATTGCCGCGCTTCGCTCGCAATGACGAGGAAATAGTTCTAGGCAGTTTGTTGAAGATTTACCGTGGTAAATTGAAACAAATCAACGACGAAATATGAAGTAATATACACGCTCTATAAATTAAAATTACAAAATAGTTCTAGGCAATTTATTGAAAATGTACTCTAGTACATTGAAATAAATTAACGACGAAATATGAAGTAATTTTATTTTATAGCTATGAAAGTTGCGAAATTTGCCCAGCGAAAGACTACTTCACAGTGGGAAAAGCCGCAGTTTTTAGCCATTTTAATATTTTCTTCTTCGCTATATGGCACCAAAACATTCTCTAATGCTTCTCTTTTTTGAGCTATCTCATACTCTGAATAGCCCTGCTCTTTTTTAAAACCGTAATAGCACTCAATCAAATCTTTATTTAATTTTGAGTGATGGCTTATCACTTTTTCACTAAATATAAAAAGTCCATCTTTTTTAAGAGAAGTTGCTATTTTTTTAACAAGTTCTTCGCGGATGAGAGGGCGGATAAACTGAAGTGTATAGTTGCTTACAAAAACATCGGCTTCTTCATAGTTATATTCTAAAATATCTGCATTTTTCAGCTCTATTTTTGCACCGAATGCTTCACACTTTTTTCTTGCTTGTTCTAACATTGCTTCGGAATTATCAAGACCTATTAAAACTGCTTTGTTTTTTAGTTTTCTACTTATATCTATAAGCAAAGTGGCGGTTGAACAACCTAAATCATACATAATTCCGCCATTTTCCAGCTGTTTTATAGCAAAAAACTGTGTAATTTTTTGTGACTCTTTATAAAACGGCACACTTCTTTGCAACATATCATCAAAAACAGCTGCGACCTCTTCATCAAACTCAAACTGTTTTTTTATAGGCTTTGCAAATACTTTATCGTTCATTATTATCTATTAACCTAATTTCTGCCTATTGCATTTAGGTCGTTAAACGCCTCTTCCACTCTTTTTACAAGTGTTTTTTGACCGTCTCTAAGCCATTTTCTCGGATCATAATAGTTTTTATTCGGTTTATCTTCGCCCTCTGGATTTCCGATTTGACCTTGAAGATAAGCTCTATTTTTCTCATAATAATCTTTAACGCCTACCCATGTCGCCCACTGCGTGTCCGTGTCAATATTCATCTTAATAACACCGTAACCGATTGCTTCACGAATCTCTTCATGTGATGAGCCTGAACCGCCATGGAATACAAAATTTACGGGTTTATCGGCAGTAGAGAATTTTCCCTGAATATATTTTTGAGAATTATCTAAAATTTTTGGAGTAAGTACAACATTTCCCGGTTTATAAACACCGTGAACATTTCCAAAAGATGCGGCAATTGTAAAGTTTGGAGAAACTTCGCTTAGCTCTTTGTAAGCGTATGCAACATCTTCGGGTTGAGTGTAAAGAAGAGAATTATCTACGCTAGAGTTATCTACACCGTCTTCCTCTCCGCCGGTAACACCAAGCTCTATCTCTATACACATACCGATTTTGCTCATTCTTTGAAGATATTTTTTACAAATAGCGACATTCTCTTCTAAAGGTTCTTCAGATAAATCTAACATATGAGAAGAAAAAAGCGGTTTGCCCTGAGTTTTATAGTAACTCTCACCTGCGTCAAGAAGTGCGTCTATCCACGGAAGGAGTTTTTTAGCGGCATGGTCGGTATGCAAAATCACGGGGATACCGTAACTCTCAGCCATCATATGCACATGCATAGCTCCGCTTACCGCACCGATGATTGCAGCTTTTTCATTTTCATTACTTAAACCTTTTCCTGCGTAGTATGCCGCCCCGCCGTTACTAAACTGAATAATCACGGGAGATTTTACTTTTGCAGCAGCTTCTAAAACACCGTTTATAGAATCAGTCCCGACAACATTTATAGCGGGAATCGCAAAACCGTTATCTTTTGCATATTTATAAACTTTTTGTACATCATCACCAAACAATACACCCGGCTTTACAATATCTAAAATACCCATTATCAGACTCTTTTTATAAAATTTTTAACTAATTGTATTATAGGATTCATTTAAAATAACTTTCATAAAAACTTTATTATGTTAAAATACCGAAAAAAATAATCGGGAATTGCAATGAAACTAACTATTGATGAATATTGTAAACATTTTAAGATGTCTAAAGAGATGGTTAATTCTAAGATTAGAGCAAAAAAATTAGATTATATTATTGAAGAGTCTCAAATATATATCATAGTAGTGCAAAACCCGCTAGAGAATATTCCTGAAGAAAAAAAGATTCTAACCAATGAAAACAGCCAAGTTGCCAGACCGAAGACAACGGTAGCAACCGTTTTGGCGCTCTATCAAAAAGAGAATAATTTCTTAAAAAGCAAAATAGCCCAGCTAGAGACAAAGATAGATAAACTCATAGACGATAAAGAGCAGATGCTTCGTGATGAAATAGACAAAATAGAGCGAATATATAGCTCAAAAGATACGCAGCTAAAAAATATTTTAGAGCTTATAGACAAAAAGATGAAGCTTGAACAACAAAAGACGACCATTCACGAGATAGAGAGCTTTCATCATCAAGATGAGGCAGAACTTTTAGATAAACCGGCTATTATAGAGTTAAAAGAGTATTTAAGATCATTAAATATAAAATCTTCTCAAAGAAAAATTATAAAAAAACGGTTTTTAGATGCCTACGATAACGATATACGAGTAATACATAAAGATGGAAAATTGTATTTAGATTTCTCAAAATACGATTATAGTGATTTGCTTGCTTACTAAAAAATTTAAAACAAAAAATATCAGCGCTACTATAGATAAGTTTGCGGCGGAGAATGATTCTTCACCGCTAGAGTTCTCTTATACCATAAACAATATCGATACTTACATCAAGACGATTAGTAACGACAGTTTTATACTCTATAACGAAGATACAAACAACTATTACGGCAATCATGACAAAATGATTGACGAACATGTGCAAATAAAACAGATGTTTATAATTACCGTAAAAAAAGAGCCAAAAAATATAATAAAACTGGTCTACAGTATAGATTTTTCAGATGACAAAACTATGCCTGCAATTATTTTGCATCCTGAATCGCAAATTCCTTACAAAAAGTATCAGCCTAAAGAGATATATATACTTTTACTAAAAGAGTTTAGCAATATAAAAGCTATAAACAATATTTTAATAAATATTTTTGACGAACAGATGAAAGAGAAGTTAAAAGCATTTGTAAAATACCTCTATAACGGCAAATTTGTTAATAAAATCAAAATTCCTCTTTTTACGGGGATTAAAGTAGAGTTAAGAAAAAGCAGCAAGCTTATTATGAGATTTCTGGAAAAAGAGACAACACATCAAATTATAGAAGTTGATGCCGGAGAAGTATTGGTTGATTATATCAAACCCGTCTTTGGAAAAAACGGCTTTAATGCTTTTGGCGATATAGTCGATAACGCGGGCTTAAAGAACAAAGAAGATTTAAAGTGCAACATTGATAAAAAAAGTATTGAAATCTTTGAAAACGACGAAAGAAAAAGTTATAAAAGCAGAGTAAAAGGGTATGTTCATTTTGATAAGGAAAATTTTTATATCGACAATAAGATAAAAATGCAACGACTCTCCCGAGTTCAAAGCTCCGTGGCAAAAGAGGAGGATAACAATATTGAAGTCGTTATTTCCCAAAGCGATACGACCTTAGATAGTTTGGGAGAGGGTGTTCAGCTAACATCGGAAACTATTCACATACAAGGACATATAGGCGCGAAATCCTCTCTAAGAGCAGTAAATCTTACGATAGACGGTGCAACACACAAAGATTCGATTCAAGAAGCAAAATTTGCAACTATAAACAGACACAAAGGCAAACTAAGATGTCACGATGCTAAAATAAAGCTTTTAGAGGGCGGAGAGGTTCATGCTACAAATGTTGAAGTAGAAAATTCTCTCGGCGGTGTAATATATGCAGAAAATGTAACTATCGGGCGCATAAAAAATAATCTTAAAATTTATGCATCAAACTCAATCAACATCAAACATGTAGGCGGTGAAGACAATCTATTTAAAATCAGTTATAAAGATATTCCTACGCTAATCAGCAAATATGATTTTATATCGCATGAGATAGAAGATTTAAAATATAAACTTGAAGGTGTCTCAAAGCATACCCCATCGGAAGTTCCTGTTATAAAAAAACAAATCGGTGAATTAAGAGAGCAGCAAAATAAAATTATAAACAGTGTCGAACATGCCAAAATTACAATCAACGAACCGCTTAAAGGCTTAAATACTATTACATTTACGCTTACAAACGGCGAAGAGCTTACTTACAAAACAGATGCTAAAGCGTATGAGCCGTTTTATCTAGTTATGTCTGAAAACAGTATAACGCTCCATCCTACAAACAAAAAAATCTCCTTAGAGTCTTAACGACTCTCTCTTTTTAATAAATATTTTTGAAATAACCGTCATCGCGTGCCTCTAAGAGAGGCGTTGCAATCTAAAAATATCTATACTTACAGCCTCTTATTGAAAACTCCTTTACTATTTCAATCAAAGATTTACTTTTTCTCATATAAAATGCATACGGTAAACCGTATCTTTTATAATATATATCTTATTTTAAATATTGTTTATATACTAATATGAGCTGTTAGATTTATATTTATACATTTTTTTAGTATATTATTTCAATTCAAATGTATATTTAAGTATTTATTCCGTACAATCTTTTTATGCAAATTAATGATCTGTTCAATATTCTTCATAACTCTATAGAATCTCAAAATAATGGGAAAAAAATATCCCTAAAAAATATGGCTGATTCATTAGGGATATCAATGCGTACTTACCAAGATTGGAAGCTTGGGCGCGCCAAGCCGCAAGCCGCAATAACAGTTATGCAGATGTTAGGCAGACTTGAAGACGAAGAGATCATTAGAGCCGTGAGAAAAATCAATAAACTTAAGGATTAAGTTAATGAGCGCACTGACAAAACAAGAGAGAGATGCTTTAGAGGATGTATTTTTATCTATACATACAGATAGTAATAGGTATAAAAAAATAAAAGAGTTATCGTCTTTAATTATGACTACCGATATAAGTATAGTTCTCTCAAAACTGCTTAAGCGTGCAAAATTCGGACTAAAAAAAAGAAAAACAGCACAATTTTTCTCATTTTTTGATAAAAAGAAGAAATTTTTAAGCAAATAAACTATAAAGTGTCTAAAGCTGAATTACTTGACTTCTAGATTGCATTTTAAAGTTTTAGTAATTTCGGAAAATCTTTATAAATTCAAGGGTAGATTTATGAATAAAGCTCAATTCGTTGAACTAGTGCAAGCAAGCGGTAATTACAAAACTAAAGTTGAAGCTGAAGCAGCTATCAAAGCTTTTACTGAGGCAGTAGCATCTGCTTTAGTTAAAAAAGAGAGTGTTTCTTTGGTTGGATTTGGAAGCTTTGAAGCTTCTCTTCAAAAAGGTAAAAGTGGTAAAGTTCCGGGTACAAGCAAAACTTATACTACACAAGATAAGATGGTTCCAAAATTTAAAGCCGGCAAAGGTCTTAAAGATCGCGTTTTAGCAGGTAAATAAATTAGATTTGTCGCATTTTTTGCGACAAATTTTTATAAAAACACACACTTCTTAAAAACTCAAAATATCAACCCTCTTTTAGCAAAAATCATTTGATAAATCTATAAATTTTAGTAAAAATTGGTACAATTAGTCATAATACATTAAATTGGAGAAAAAAATGAAAAAAATCATGCTTGCACTATTGGTTCTGTTATCGTTAAATCTTTATGCTCAAGATAAAAATCCGCATGTTGTACTAGAGACGACACAAGGAATAATAGAGCTTGAACTATTTCCCGATATTGCCCCTTTGGCGGTTGAAAATTTTACTACGCATATAAAAAACGGCTACTATAACGGACTTATTTTTCACCGTATCATCAAAGATTTTATGATTCAAGGCGGAGACCCGAGCGGAACGGGAAAAGGTGGAGAGAGTATCTGGAAAAAAGATTTTAAAGATGAGTACAAAGATAGAGTTTTTTCCCGTGCAGGAGTACTTGCAATGGCAAATAGAGGGTCTCATACGAACGGCAGCCAGTTCTTTATAACGACTGCTCCCGCACCTTGGTTAAACGGAAGACACACTATATTCGGACAAGCAACTGCAGAGTCGTTAGGCGTCATAAGCAAACTTGAAAATGTCGCAACGCTTGGGCAAAGAGGCGGAGACAGACCGGTTGAAGAACAAAAAATCATAAGGGCATATATTAAATAGCTTATAATAATTTTCTAATTGATTTTATAATATAATTCTAAATATTAAAGCTTGGAATAAATTTCAAGTCTAAGGGAAAGACAACATGTCCGTAATTTGGGAAGCACTGAACAATATCGACAATATTACTATTAGTTTATTAATTCTATCGTTGGCTATTGCTCTCTTTTATGAAATGATTAATGGTTTTCATGATACTGCAAATGCGGTTGCGATGATTATTTATACCAACTCTATGAAAGCAGAATATTCTGTCATCATGTCCGGTATTATGAACTTCTTCGGTGTTATTTTAGGTGGCATTGGTGTTGCTTATGCAATTGTCCACTTATTGCCGCTTGATATTATGGTAGCATCAAATCAAAGTGCGACGCTAGTTATGATTTATTCCTTGTTGATTTCAGCAGTTATATGGAATTTCGGGACATGGTATTTCGGTTTGCCTGTTTCTAGTTCACATTCGCTAATCGGCTCTCTTATCGGGGTTAGTACTGTATTTGGTGTTATGAACGGCTTTGAATTTTCGCAAAGCGTTAATTGGAAAGTTTTATTCGGTGTCTTAACAGCATTGGCTCTTTCTCCTATTTTAGGCTTTGGTTTTGCGTTTTTACTTATGAAAGCAACAAAAAAATTTATTCATGGTAGCAAGTTTTACAAAACGCCTGATAGCGAGGTAAAAAGAAAACGCCCGAACTTCTGGATGAGAATGGGGATAATTGCGACAGGTGCGGGTGTTAGCTTCGCACACGGTTCAAATGACGGACAAAAGGGAATCGGTCTTATCATGATTATACTTATCGGGATATTGCCGGCTTATTACGCGCTCAATATGGACTCGCATCAATATAAAATACAACAAACTCGGAACAGTGCCGAAAATTTAGCAAAATTTTATGCCGAAAACAACGAAACTCTTAACAAGCTCGTAAGTGAAAGACATCTAATCAGCGCACTTAAAACAAAAAATACAATTGCGGAATGTAATGTTAACCAAGTTTACGATACGACTTCTTTGATTGCTACCAAGCTAAATGGTCTTAAATCATATTCGGAACTCTCATCGCAAGATCGCTGGAGTGTTCATACGGCTATTTTATGCTCAGATAATTTTTTTGGTCAAGTAGAAAAAATATATTTGTTAACGGATAAAGATAAATCCGATTACATAAAAACACAACGAAAAGCTATGGTGTCGGCAACAGAATATGTTCCTAATTGGGTAATTATAGCGGTAGCACTTGCGCTTAGTATCGGAACAATGATAGGTTATAAAAGAATCGTTCTTACAATCGGTGAAAAAATTGGATCCCAGCCGGTTAGCTATATGCAAGGCACGGTTGCACAAGCAATGGCAATGATGACTATTCTATTGGCAAACTTCGCCCACGCTCCGGTCAGCACAACACACATAGTATCCAGCGCCGTTGCAGGATCAATGCTTGCAGAACCGGGAGGAAGTATACAAAAAAGTACCGTGAAGATTATTTTACTCTCATGGCTTTTTACATTGCCTATAACGGCATTGATGAGTTCCGCGATTTATTACTGTCTTAATTTTATTTTTATAGCAAAATAAAATTTTTCAGTATTGAATGATTAGATTGCCGCGCCTCTTTCAGAGGCTCGCAATGACCGTCATTGTGAGGAGTTTGCGACGAAGCAATCTATGTTTGTTCAGAAAGTTCAATTCTTATTTATAGTATTTAAAATCTTTCTTAGCTACATCCAAAGCCTTGTAAAAATCCATAATTTCACCGCCGAACTGAACCTGAAATTTTTTAGCATCCTCTTCATTTGCAAAAGCGTACTTACTTATTTTGCTCATCGTGCCGCTTTTTTGGCTACCAACAGCATAATAAGCTTTTGTAGCATCTATAAATTTTAAAGAGCTGATATCTACGACTTTAGGATTTTTAAGCGTAATACCGTCGCCTAAATGATCCTCCAAGCAGTGAATAGAACAGTATTGATATACCGTGCTATCGTGTGCTGCGCTATGACTTGTTTTATAATATTTAACCAAATCCATCCCGCATTTATAACAATAATTTTTATTTTTACCCTCTTGAAGTAAAATTGCCTCATGTTCATGAACGCTTTGAAACATACCGGATTTTGGATTAATATTTTTTTCGCTGCTGCAACCGACTAGTAAAAAAACGATTGCTAAAGAGATTCCTAATTTGTACATATGCACTCCTATAATTTTGTAATGTTAGCAATAAATAATTACTAAAGTGTTAAAATAAGTAAAAATATGGATTGAAATGAAAAATAAAATAATAAAATATCTAAAGGAAATAGCTCTTTTTTTTATTATTATGACTCTTTCTGCAAATATCTTAAGCCTATATAGAAGCGGTAGTTTAAATAAAAATGCATTAGATATACAAACGGTTACTCTTATAAATAACAGTTCATATACATTACCCAAAGATGAACCTATTTTAATTTACTTCTGGGCAACTTGGTGTCCTATTTGTAAAACCGAAGCACCGAATATTGTAACGATATCAAAAAAATTTAATGTTTTAACCGTTGCGCTTAAATCAGGAAATGACTCAAAAATAGAGGAGTATCTGAAGAGTCAAGACCTAAGTTTTAGAGTTGTTAATGATTATGACGGTTCTATTACTCAAAAATTTAATGTCTCCGTATTTCCGACAACAATTATTTATGATAAAGGGGGCAATGAGTTATTTAGCGATGTAGGATATACAACCACTCTAGGATTGTGGCTTAGGATGTGGTGGGCAAGTTTGTAAAAACTTGCTTATTCGTATAATAGAATAATTGCAGATTGCCGCGAGCTAAAGCTCTCGCAATGACCAGCACTGCAAGAGCTTGAAAAGCTATTTTCCTATTTTAACATCATACGCTTTACGAGACAGGGGTACCCATGGACGCTTGACATGTAAAGGACGACGGATAGTAGAGTTTTCATCTAAACCGCGGCTAAGCTGATCTCTCCATCCTTTGTAAACTTTAAAGTTGTTGTCATAGTTTACATAGATATCCCCAATT
>CAYHRD010000046.1:0-12399 GCA_964358925.1 uncultured Sulfurimonas sp. | reverse complement strand
CTAATGTCTACATGTTTAGAGAAATTGTTTGAGTTTAATCTTGCTTCACACAATTTGCAAAGTTACGCAAGACGAGCCTCTTGGGTTCATTTTATGTTCGAGACAAACATAAAGTATATCTACATAGGGGGTTATACTTCGAATCCTACTTATCTAGAGTCCATAGGTGAAGCAGCCCGCCTTCCAGTCTTAGTGGAAGGGGATAAAACTTATGCTACTGCGTAAGCTGGGCGATAATTTGTATTGTTTGCGTTTAAGCAAGTTGAGCCGCGTAACGGAAGTGCTCAGTCCGACATGCAATTAGAAGCTACTTGATCCCGTCGAAACCAGGTCAGCCCCATTAGTGAAATTATATCAAAATTTTGTATAATGAAAAGTAAAGGATAAAGTGGGAAGAATTTAGCTACACAATCACTACACATCAAAAGTATTATACTTCTTCTTTTGACTCGTAAGAGGTAAGCTTTAGTGCCCAAGCGGCTAGCGGAGTAAAATGGGCTTTGCTCATTTTGCGTTTAAAATATAATATATGGAGTATCAAAAATGAAAAAAATTCTTCTCTCGACGGTGTTGTTGTCAAGTCTCTCATTTGGGGGCGGTTTTATGGATATGGGTACGAGCGGTGATATACATGTAATGCTTTCAAGCGATAAAGTTCTAAGCGAGGGGCCAAATAAAATCAAAGTAGAGTTAAACAGAGGTGAGCACGGCGGAGCGGTTGTTGCGGCTAAAGATGTTCGAGTGAAGTTTTTTATGCCTGAAATGCCGGGAATGCCTTATATGGAGTCAAAAGATATTTGTAAAAAAATAGATAAACATTTTGAGTGCAATGCCAATTTTGGTATGAGCGGAACATGGCAGTATCAGGTTTTTATAAAAGATGAGAATAACAAGGATTACAAATACAAAGGTAGTTTTAATCTAGGTCAAGCTTCATCATCTCACAATCATCACTAGGACTTTATGATGAGGGTGCTGACTTTTTTTATTAGTTTTGTAACTATATGTTTTGGTGCAGAGTTTAATGATGTGTTTGAAAAAGCACTTAATCGTTCACCGAATTTGTTAGCAAAACAAGAAAAAATCTTAGCATCTCGTCAAGCACTTAAGAGTGAAGTTACATACAAAAATCCAATCATTTCAATAGGTGTGGATGGTCTATCTTTAAATAAGAATTTTTTTAAAATGGATCTTGAGCCTATGCAGACTCAGTTTATCGGTATCACTCAGGAGTTTGAGACTTTTGGAAAGCTTGACCTTAAAGAGGCAATACTTAAAGCTGATACTCTAATGTTAGAGTATGAGTTAGAAGATTTTAAGTTAGAGTTATATAAGAAAATAGCACTTGTAGTTGAACAAATCTCAACTTTTACAACTTCTATAGAACTGCTGGAGCAAAAAAAATTCAACTTAGAGATGCTATTAAACTACTATGAAAAGAGCATAAGTGTTGAAGACGGGTTTAAAATGAGTGTAGAGGTTCAAAAAAATATATTTGTTGTAGAGGATAAAATTTTAGAGTTGGAAGATAGAGTAACATCGCTTAAAAACGAGTTTAAGTATCTAACAAATCAAGATTTTACGCAAGTACAAAAAGCTCAAATAGCTGAGGAATTTTTGCAAGAGGAGATAAAAAAATCTCCGAAGTATAGAATTTTTGAGATAAAAACCAAGCAGCTAGAGATTCAGGGCAGACTTGAAGATAGAAAAAAATACTCAAATGTAAATCTAAATGTTAGTTACAACCGTCGTGAGAATTTTGATGATTATCTGTCGGTTTCAACCTCTTTTGAACTTCCTGTTTATGGTGCTGAAGAGGCAAAAGTCAAAAAAGCAAAGCATTTAAGAGCAGAGAGTATTCAAGAAGAGAATAATTTCATGCAAAATATGACCATGATTTTTTTAAATAATTACAAAAGAGTGGAGTATTTGAATGCAAGAGTTCAAAATCTTGATGCAATTTTACAGAAGTATAGGCAGCTGAATTTATATGAGAAATCCAATATAAGAGACAGTGCTACGCTAGATAAAAATATAGAAAATGAGAACCTTTTACTTGAGTTAGAGATAGAAAAATTAACATATAAACTGGATATAAAAACAGCTCAGTTAGAGCTTTTTTACATCACCAAAGAGAGAATACAATGAAAATAGTAATTTTAATTTTATTAACCCTTACGCTAGCAAACTCAAAAACATTTGAGCAGGCTTTTAACATCCAAAGTATCAAACCAAAGATGCAAGTGCAAAAAATATCTAAAACATACTATGCTACTACTACCTATAACGAGCGTAAAATCTATGAAGTCAGTATAAGATTTGACGGGTATATTGAAAATTTAGAGGCAAATGAACTCTATAAAAGCGTTAAAAAAGGAGATAAACTTTTTGATATCTACTCAAAACATATACATGCTCTAAAAAAAGAGCTTCTCGCTACTAACAATTTTCAAGCTCTGCAAAAAACAATTTTTGAAAAATTTAAACTTTATGAGATAGATGAAAAAACTATTGTCTCTAAAGACTTAGCAATTCCCATTTATAGTAAATATAGCGGTCAAATCATCGAAAAAAATATCTTTATCGGCTCTTATGCGGAGGCGGGTGCTACTCTTTTAAGGATTGCGGATAATTCTTCGATGTGGGTTATGGCAAAAGTGTATCAAAAAGACCTTGAGTTTATTAAACAAGGGATGAGTGTGAGCGTGGAGATAGAGGGAATAAGTGCGCCGATTGCTGCAAAAGTCAGCAAGATATATCCAAAAATCAACAAAGATGATTTGACCTTTGATGTTAGAGTCGATGTTGAAAATCCGCACGGTAAGATTTTTTCAGATATGTTTGCAAAAGTAAGTTTCAGTAAAAATGAAAGCTCTTCGCTTACACTTCCAAAAGATGCGGTTATAAAAAAAGGCGATAAATTTTATGTTTTTAAGAAAATATCTAAAAGCGAATATGAGCCCCAAGAGGTTGACGCAAAGTACGGCGGCGGGTATTATCAGATTTCTAGCGGCATAGATGAGAACAGCGAAGTAGCACAAAACGCACTTTTCCTGCTTGACAGCGATGCTGTTACAAACGGCTCATATATGAGCGAAAAGTGGTAAGAAGATGATTGAAAAAATCATAGGTTTTAGCGCAAAAAATATATTTTTAGTCCTTATTGTCTCGGTGATTTTAACGATTTTAGGGATATCAAGCCTTAAAAATATTTCGCTTGACGCTCTACCGGATCTCTCTCCTGCACAAGTGATACTTGAAGTATCATATCCGGGACAATCTCCAAAAATCATCGAAGAGCAGGTCTCTTATCCGCTTATAAGCTCTTTAATGTCACTCTCAAATATCAAAACTGTTAGAGCAATGAGCAGTTTTGAAACGGGGATGATTTACATCATCTTTAAAGACGAAATGGATATTTATGATGCCAGAAGCAGGATTTTAGAACAGCTCTCTACCATCTTGCCTACTTTGCCACCAAACGCAAAAGTAAGTATGGGACCCGATGCAACAGGTGTGGGCTGGGCTTATCAATATGTTTTAAAATCAAAAAAGCTTAATCTCTCCGAGTTAAGGGATTATCAGGATTACTACTTAAAATATGGACTGCTAGGCGTTGACGGTGTAAGTGAAGTGGCGGCAGTGGGCGGATTTGTAAAAAATTATCAGCTTCTTGTAGATCAAGATAAAATGGTAAAGTATAACATCGGCATAAATGAAATAACCGATGCTCTTAAGAAGAACAACCAAGATATCGGCGGCGGCATACTTTTACAAAATGGTTATGAAAATATAGTTCAGGCTCGCGGATATGCTTCAAGTGTAGAGGATATCGAAAATATAACACTCAAAGTAAGCGGTGTAACACCTATAAAACTTAGCGATATAGGTGAGGTTGCTATAGTGCCGACACCAAGACGCGGAGTTGCCGAATTTAACGGAGAGGGTGAAGCTGTAGGCGGCATTGTTTTGGTGCGATACAAAGAGAATACTTATGAGGTGATTCAAAAAATCAAAGCCAAAATTGAGTCGCTTAAAAATGAAGATGTAGAGATAGTTACCGTTTATGACAGAAGCAAACTAATAGATAGGGCTATAAATACGCTCAAGCATACATTGATAGAAGAGTCCGTCATAGTCATCATCATTACGGCTCTGTTTTTGTTTCATTTTAGAAGCGCTTTGGTTGTCGTCATCATACTCCCTTTAACGGTTTTGCTTAGCTTTTGGCTTATGACGCTCTTTCATATAGGCTCAAATATTATGAGTTTAGGAGGTATCGCCATAGCCATAGGCGCGATGGTGGACGCTTCGATTGTAATGGTTGAAAATGCTCATAAACATCTTAGTAAAAGTGATGGTTCAAAGAGCAGGGTTGAAATCATCATAGACTCCTCAAAGCAGGTCGGTCGTCCTATCTTTTTTGCTCTTATGCTCATAGTTATCTCATTTTTGCCTATTTTTGCGTTAGAGGGGCAAGAAGCAAAACTCTTTTCGCCTCTTGCCTACACCAAAACATTTGCAATGCTTATCGGCGCGCTGCTCTCCATTACGCTAGTACCGGTTTTAATGGTGCTATTCATCAGAGGCGAGATTAAAAAAGAGGAACATAACTACATCAACCGATTTTTTACATTTTTATATACTCCCGTTCTGAAACTCTTTTTAAAATTAAAGTACTTGGTAATTGTTCTTGCCGTCGTTGGAATAGCTTATATCTATCCGCTTTACAATGAGCAAAAATGGGAGTTTATGCCGCAGTTAAATGAGCAGGATTTTATGTATATGCCCGTTACTCCTTATGGCGTCAGCATTGATCTGGCTAAAGAGATTACCGCCGAGACAAACAAAATCATCAAAAGTTTTCCTGAAGTCGATACTGTTTTTGGAAAAGCCGGTCGTGCCAATAGTGCGACAGACCCCGCTCCGCTTGCGATGATAGAGACCATCATAACTTTTAAAGACGAATCTCTTTGGAGAGAGGGAATGACTTATGAGAGGTTGATGCAGGATATGCATAAAGCGCTTGAAGTCAAAGGGCTAATCAACTCTTGGACTTATCCGATACGAGGAAGGATAGATATGCTTCTAACAGGTATCCGCACCCCTCTTGGCATAAAACTATACGGGGATGATAACAAAATTTTAGAAGAGATCTCTTCTAAGATGGAGCAAAAACTAAAAACTATGCCGCTTACGCTTAGTGTATCTGCCGATAAATCAAACAGCGGCTATTTTCTTGACATAGAGATAAAACAAGACGCTCTCTCAAGATACGGTCTTTCAAAAGAAGATATACTTGATACTGTCTCCTTTGGAGTAGGGGGGCTTGGCGTGGGCACTTTTATTGACGGACTTAAACGCCATCCTATATCTATGAGGATAAATTCCAAACAAAGAGAAGATATAGATAAAATCAAAGAGTTAAAAGTAAAAACATCTTTTGGATTTTTGCCTCTTCATATGTTTGCAGATGTAAAATACACAGAGGGAGCGAGTGTTATAACGAGTGAAAAGGGTATGAAAGTTTCATTTATTTATATCACGCCAAAAAGCGGTGTCAGCGCGGATGAGTATAAAAAGACGGCTACGACTCTTTTTCAAGATATCAAACTTCCAAAAGGGTACTACTATGAGTTTGCGGGGCAGAGCGAATATCTCGAATCTGCAAAAGCAAGACTTAGTTTTATCGTTCCTATAGTCGTTATCAGCATCTTTGTGCTTATCTATTTTGCGCTTAAAGATGCGACAAATTCGCTTATAGTCTTTTTGACTCTGCCATTTGCCGTTCTTGGCGGACTGCTCTATGTTGACTATCTCGGATTTAACCTCTCTGTTGCCGTTGTCGTAGGGTTTTTGGCTCTGCTTGGCATTGCCGCAGAGACGGCAATTGTTATGGTCATCTATCTTGAAGAGGCGATAAAAGATAAAACTCTCTCGCATGAAGAAGCAATTATACACGGTTCGGCAGGGCGGTTAAGACCAAAACTAATGACTGTTTTTGCCATTCTCGGCTCTCTTTTGCCTATCATGTACATCAGCGGCGTAGGAAGTGAAGTTATGCAGCGAATTGCCGCACCTATGATAGGCGGCATCGTCACTTCGGCTATTTTAACACTGCTTATTATCCCTATTTTATACTCTCTAAGAAAAAAAGTGTAAAATTCTTAAATGAATATTTTACTACTAGAAGACGATGTTATTTTATCAGAGATACTAAGTGAGCATTTAAGCGAAAAAGGCTACTTTGTTTCATGTGCTTACGACGGTGAAGAGGCTTATGAGAAGATAATTAAGAAGCGGTATGATTTTATGCTTTTTGATGTCAATGTACCGCTTTTAAACGGCTTTGAACTCTTAAAACTCTTAAGGGAGCAGTATATCAACATCCCTACTATCTTTATTACTTCGCTTGATTCTGCCGTTGATTTAAAAAAAGGGTTTGATTTGGGGTGTGATGATTACCTAAAAAAACCCTTTGACCTTATAGAACTAGACGCAAGAATAAACTATCTTATAAAAACACACAATCTAAACTCTACGCACACCGTTATAAATGCTACGAGTTATCTTGATAAACTAACATACACGCTTGTTAAAGACGGCGAAAAAATAAAATTATCCAAAAAAGATTTTGAAATGATTGAGTATTTTTTATCGCAAAAAGATAAAATTATCTCACATGCAGAGTTAGCCGCCAATATCTGGATAGACGGCGAAGTGCCGAGCGACGCGACGCTTAGAACCTATATAAAAAATATAAGAGCGCACCTTGGCAAAGATTTTATTACTACGATTAAAGGAGTTGGCTATCGAATTAACCTCTAGTGAAAAAAAGTCGCTCTACGGCTTTTTAGGACTTTACCTTAGTTCATCAATCTTTTTAATTCTCTTTATTGCCGTCAGCTTTTACGGCTATGAATCTTCAAATATTATCTTGGTAAAAAAAGAGAAGATGCAAAATTTGGCACTCGGTCTCTCTTCAAAAATCGTCTCTTCATATATGAATTCGCAGCCGCTAAACATTGAGAAAACAGACGAATACGAGATAACGCTCTATGATAAAAACAGAGCCGTTATCTATGGTTTGGCGTCAGAGGCGATAGAGTTTAAGCAGGGCTTTTACGAGGATGATAAATTTGACTATTTTGTAGATCTTAGTCCGCAGCTTCATCATGGCGTAAAGTATTTGGTAGTTAAAAATAAAAAAGCAAACGAGCAAATTTCCAAATTGATTCAAAGCATGCTTCTTATCGCTACATTTTCGGTTGTTCTTATCATAATCGTCGGCTACTTCTTAGCTAAAATGTTTTTAAAACCGATACAAAACGAGAGAATCAAACTAGATAAATTTATCAAAGATACGACTCATGAACTAAACACCCCAATTACCGCAATTTTGATGAGTATTGAGAGGCTTAAAAAAGAGAATATTGATGAGAAGATTTTAAAAAGAGTAGAGATTAGTTCAAAGCGAGTTCAAAAAATATATTCGGATTTAACCTATCTGTTGTTAGAAAATGAAAATAAAGAGGCAAAACAAATAAATCTAAAAGAGATTATAGAAAATGAACTCACTCTTTATGAGGATTTGGCATCCAAAAAATCACTAACCATAGATAAAAACCTCTCAGATGCTTTTTTAATGATTGATCGCCTAAGCGCAGAGAGGCTAATTAGCAACTTGCTCTCAAATGCTCTCAAATACAACAAGCACGGCGGTAAGATAGAGCTAACGCTAAGAGCAAACGAGTTTACCATTAGCAATAGCGGCACGGGCATAAAAAAAGAGCAGCAGGATAAAATTTTTGATAGATTTTACAGAGCCAACGAATACGAAGGCGGATTTGGAATCGGATTGGATATTGTTAAGAGAGTTTGCCAAAGATATAAGATAGAGATTAAGATAAGTTCAGTAGAGAATGGTTTGACCACGGTTACATTAGGGTTTTAAAAAAAATTACAAAATAGCATAATTTAAGTGTTCTGGTATGAAACGGTCGTGCTAAAATAATATGAAGCTCCCTATTTTAAATAACATAAAAAGTTTATCAAATATGATAAAATACAACTTATGAACACACAATATGAAATAATGAATTTTTTACAAAGCAATCGTAATCTTTTATTAGAAAAATATCATGTTACTAAAATAGGTCTTTTTGGCTCATTCGCACGAAATGAACAAAAAGAAAACAGTGATGTTGATTTATTGATAGAGCTTGAAGATGGCATACAAAATATTTATGATTTAAAAGATTCTCTTAGACAATTTCTATCTTCTTCATTTAATCGTAGTGTAGATATAGCTCGTGAAAAATACCTCAAACCTTATGCAAAAGAACAAATTTTAAAAGATACTTTGTATGTATGACAATATCGTAACAATAAGCTTCAATGATATTAACGGATTATTAGAGAAATAATCATCGCCAATTCTAAAATTTCGTATTTATTGAGTTTGTAAATGTTGGTGGTGGCCAATCTCGGATAGCAAAAATCCATCCACTAAATACTACATAATCCCTATAATACGGACTTTAAGAAAATTAAATTTTTAGAAAAATTAGCATTTTTTGCTATAAAATTGCACAAAAACTACACAAAATGACTTTGAATATTTGAGATAACTTTATAGACTGAATAATACTAATGAATAACACCGAAATTAATATATTATGTTACAATATGAGAAAATAAAGAGTTTATTATGAAAGAATATTCAACATATGATGTGTTTACACCAACATCAGTAGCAAGTGTAAATTATATTGAACGTGCAAGTCTTAATTCACGGATGGTTAGTGCTTTAAGAACTCCTGGAAAACAACTAATTATTTTTGGTCATTCTGGTGTTGGAAAGTCATCATTATTGCGTAATTCGTTACTTGAATTATATGATTCGGAAGTTGTAACAAACTGCATGTCTGGAATGTCATTCGATTCTATAATACTTAGTGTTTTTGATCAACTAAATGAATACTATATTAATGCAATAAACCATATAGATACAGTAAATATAAAAACTTCTATTGAGTCTAGCTATTTTGATATTAAAGCTTTAATAGAAACAAATTCTAGTACTACAGATACTACAAATAGAATTAGGGTTGTACCAGTTCAATTAACTCCTCAAAGATTAGCTGACTTCCTAGGTAAAGCAAATAGTTGCGGGGTACTTGAAGATTTTCATAAAATGGATGAAGTTGAAAAAATCAAATTATCACAAATTATGAAAATTTTTATGGATAAAGCAGTTGATTATAAAAACCTTAAAATTGTTGCATTAGGTGCAGTTAATAGTGGTAGAGAAGTAGTAAAATACGATGAGGAAATGAAAAATAGAATTGCTGAAATTGAAGTTCAGTTAATGCCTGAAAAAGAATTAGAAAAAATTCTAATAAATGGTGAAATATTTTTAAATATTAAATTTGACAATGGTATAAAAACAGAAATTGTCAAATTTTCTAATGGACTTGCTTCTGTATGTCATGCTATTGCACTATATCTTTGTGAAAGTAAAGATATCTACACCACAGTTCAAGGAGAAAGTGTTCATTTTAATAAAAAAGATTTGGAAGATTCAATAATTAGATATATGGAAGAGTCATCTGATAGCATAAAAGAAAAGTTTGATAAAGCTTTAAAACAAAAAAAAGGTAAGTATAAAAATGCTGAATTGATTTTTAAAGTATTGGCAAAATTTCCGCCAGAAGGTGCTACTCATTCTCAATTAATCTCAGAGATTAAAAATATACGTAGTGATTATCCACCAAGTAATCTAACAAAGAATCTAATTAGTTTACAAAGTGAAGAAAAAGGTGCTATCCTTATGGAAGATACTTCTTCTGGTAAATATTTATTTTCGGAACCACTATACAGACCATTTTCTATAGCCCTATTAAAAGACAAGGCAGGTGACGATGACTTTATAAAAAATAGTTTACAAACTGTGATTGGGAAGCTAGCATATAATCTTATAGTTAAGGAACTAGAAAAAAAATACAAAATAATGTAACTATGCTATAATAATACTATCAAAACGATAGGTTTAATATGAATCCAATTAACAAATTAACAATTTTACAAGCAACTTGGTTATATTTAGATTCCGAGAATAGCCTCTCTGAAGAAAATAAAAATAGATATGAATATTACTCTGAATTTTGTATTGATGAGCAAAAAGCTGAATATATATTTTATAAAATGCTTGAGTCATATCTTGATAATAAACATGTGAAAGATATGATAAAAATATTAGAAATTGACAAAGTATTTGAGATTAAGAATCTTAATGGCAGTGGACGGTGTATAGTCAAATATGACAAAGAAAGTTTAGATTACAGACTAGATTTAAAAAATCACTCTCCAATGGGATTTGGTAATGGCGGCTCCAGTTTTAAACAAATGACATTAGCAATTTTAGCAAAAGCTTCAAATGATAAAGAAGCTCTGCGATATTATGAAGATTTTTTAGATGAAATAAAGATGCTAATGCATAAATCAATATTATCAGATACATATAAAATCAATCAAATAGATATTTTACACAGTTTGTCAAAAATCATTTTTTTAAATCCAGTAAAAAGAATATGCAAAATTTTGGGATTAAAACAAAAAGAACTAGCACATCAACTCAATGTAAGTGATGTAACCGTCAATAGATGGTCTTCTAAAAGTGTAGATGTACCTTTAGCAATGCTTAGAACATTTGACCTTTTGGAAGAAAATAGTATATTAAGAGAAAGAGTTTATAAAGCCGAAGATATACTCTTGGCACTCAATAAATATAAATAACATATTAATATGTATTAAATAAAATAACATATTAATATATATTTAAAGTTTATGGTAATACAATACTATTACGCAATTGATTATTGTGTAATTAAATTTAAGGTTATTGTAGTGAGCTTAGAACTTATTCAAGAGATTGATTCTTTAAAAGAAAATAATCTCTCATATACAGAGATAGCAGAAAGAACTGGTGTTGCAAGCACATCCATTGTTTTATCTCTTCGTTTAAGCAAAATCTTCAACACTTTACACTCACAAGAAATCTCATCACTCAATGAAAATATAAAACTTTTAAATGCAACTGTTGAAAAGCTAAAAAGTAATTTTTCAGAAAAAGAAGCAGAGATTAAAAGTTTAAATTCACTTATTGAGATAGATTGTAATCGTGATATGTTGATAGATAAATCTGAGCTAAATAACCTTAAAAATGAATTGATAAAAAATAAAAAAGAGGTTGATAGTTTGAATAGTCAATTAAGACATAAAAATAGCTATCTTAAAAACTTATCATTTATGGATAAGATGAAAATATTATTTAACTAAGGAGTTAATGTTATGAATGTAGAGATTTCAGGAATATATCTTAATGGATATGCAAAGCCAGAGTATAAAGATAAAACTAGCGGTGAAGTGTATCAAGGTGATTTCGTTGTGCAGATACAGCAAAAAAAAGCTTTATCAAATGGTGCCATACAAATGGAATATTATGATATTCCAGTAGATAGAGTTTTAGAAAAGCAATATGCCGATAAAAAAGTTGGTGATATCGTAAAAGTATTATGTAACATATATGGTGAAAATTTTGCTCAAATAAAAATAGGTAAAGCAAAGTAGTTATTTAATAATAAGCATCAGAGAAGCTCTCCTGCAAGATAAGCTTCCCTGACTGTAAATCCGACAAAAGGAAGTACAAATGGATTGTACCAAAAGTATATTTAATAAAAATAAAAGTGCCAAAGGTAACGGCTTTGAAGAGGCTCCACTTATTGTGGAGAACTTAAAAGCTGTTGCCGTAGGCACCTTGACTAATTATAAAGAAGTTGTGGACAAATGTATTCTAAAGAGTTACGATAAAGTTTATTATGGATTATCTAAAAGTGATTTAGATAATGTAGAAAAAAAACTAAAATATCAAAAGAACTTTTTAGACTACAGTTTTTTATATGACAGAATAAATAATGTACATATCCCGTTATCTGATATAGTAATATCAGCTTATCACTCACCGCAACGATACTATTCAGAAATCCAAAATAGAATAAATACTTTGCAAAAAATAGCAGAACAAAGAGGATTAAAACCACTTTTTATGACTTTAACTTTGCCAAGTCAATATCATGTGTGTAAAGTAAGTAAAATAGGTAAATTGCTACCTAATACTAAGTATAACGGTGCAACTCCAAAAGATGCCGTAAAATTTTTAACAAAAATGTTTGCGAAACTCCGCCAAGATAGAGCATTAAAAGAACTCTCCAAAGAACAAAGAATATATTTTCGTGTAAATGAACCGCACAAAGACGGAACACCGCACACGCATATATTAATGATAAAGTGCAAAGAGTAAAAAAAGCTTTTAAAAGATTGTTTGATGACAAAGGCAAT
>CAYHRD010000045.1:0-12533 GCA_964358925.1 uncultured Sulfurimonas sp. | reverse complement strand
GTTATCAAGATACTCATAAGCTTTTATAGCACCTTGAACTTCTGCTATTTCTCTCATCGTTCCTAAAACTGTTTTACCGTTTATAACATTGGTGATTTTCTCTTCACTAAAGCTATTACCCTCTATTTGCAGAGTTCCAGTGATAGATTTTATTCTATTTATTTTGCGGAGCTTCGGGGTATTTAACTTTGGCTCAATATGCTTAATATCCGCAACTAATTCGGCTATATCACTAACTAAAGATAATATCTTAGATGTAATCGTAAAAGGCGGTTTATAGCTCATAACTTCGCTCCAAATCTTATATCGGCTATTATAACAGATTTCCATACTTGTAGTATGCCGCGCATGCACCCTCGCTGCTTACCATACAGCTTCCAAGCGGGGTTTGGGGTGTGCAGGCTTTACCAAAAACTTTACAATCTTTCGGGTTTGCTTTGCCTTTTAAGATATCTCCGCAAATGCAGAGTTTATGGTCGTCTATATTTTGGTCGGGAAGTATATCTTTGTAAAGGACTTCCGCATCAAGGTAACTAAACTCGTCTCTTAACTTTAGCGCACTTTTGGCTATATCGCCGATACCTCGCCATCTAAAATGCTCCCGTCTCTCAAAGAACTTCTCATTTAGTTTTTGCGCCTCGGTGTTGCCCTCATATGTAACGCTTCTGCTATACTCAACCTCAACTTCGCATCTCTCTTCATTGAACTGTTTTAAAATCATATATAGAGATTTCATCACATCAACAGGCTCAAATCCGCTTACAACCAACGGTTTTTTATAGTCACGCGCAAATTCGTCGTAAATCTTGCTTCCGCTTATAACACTCACATGAGCCGGACCGATGAAAGCGTCTATCTTGTTTGTCTCATCGTCTAGCAAAACTCTCATAGGCTCAGGAACGGTTACATGGTTTATGTGAAAAAGAATATTTTTAATGTTTTGCTTTATTGCCATATTTATAAGCGCGGATGTCATAGGCGTAGTCGTCTCAAAACCTATGGCAAAAAACAGAACGGTTTTATCGGGATTTTGCAAAGCTATTTTTAGAGTATCGGCAGGAGAGTAGACAAATCTAACATCGGCTCCCTTGGCTCTTGCATCTTGCAAACTTCCGTGACTTCCTGGAACTTTTATCATATCGCCCAAGGTAATCAAAATCACATCTTTTTGCATAGCAAGTGCATAAGCGTGGTCTACCCTCTCTTTTGGCATGATGCAAACAGGACAGCCGGGACCATGAATGAACTTAACATTTTTAGGCAAAATCTGATTTAGTCCGTACTTCATAATGGTATGCGTATGCCCTCCGCAAACCTCCATGATATTTATATCGCGTGTAAGCTTTTTTGATTCTTCTTCTATAAGCTTTGCGTACGCTTTTATGGTTTGTGGGTTTCTAAAGCCGAAATATAGCTCTTTTAATTCTAATTTTTTACTCATTGAAAACACTTATCGCTATCTATTATGGCTTGTTCCATTTCATCAGCATCCATCCGCCTCAGTATCTCATCAAACGCTTCAAGAGATAACAGCGCATCCTCTTTGTCGATTTTGTTCATAATAAAACCGACATGGATGAGAACATAATCCCCGACCTCTACACTACCCTCTTGCATAAGGTCTAAAGAAGCTTCACGGCTCACTCCCATAGTATCGACGGTTGCAGTGTTTGTAGTTTTATCTATCTTTGTTACACGGCTGGGAATTGATAGGCACATATCTACTCTTTATATTTAATTTACTTTCTCTTATGACTTATTTTATCTTTTTTTTCACATATTGCTATATTAATCTAAACTAATTTTAGATATTGCCGGTCACCACGGAGGCTACAAATTTGCCTTTACATGGGCAAGCGGATATTTGGCTACAAGAGATATAACAAACTTTTAGTTACTCTTTACTTCTAAAATACTCAAGAGCTATCCGCTTTGCTTCCGTACCGTTTGCTCCATCGCCTTTTATATTAAAAGCGAAAACTCTAGTATTTTCTTTGTTCTCTATAAAGCCGACGAACCACCCTACTCCGCCACAGCTTCCAGTTTTTGCTGCAAATCTGTAACCATCTTTTTTTTCTAAAGTGATTATATTCTTTACGGTGTTTATATTCTGTTGCGAAAACGGCAGATCATTACGAACAAATCTAGAGAGAAAATTTATCTGTTCATTTAATGAAACAGAGAGACTCCCATATCCAAGCCAAAAATCGGTAAGATTTTGTGATGTATCAGCATTACCGTACTTTGCTCTGCTTACATATTCCGCCATTCGCTCCTTGCCTATTCGCTTTGCCATCTCTTGATAAAACCAAACACAAGATACCGATATAGCCGAACGCATAGAGTGGTCACGGTTCCACGCCTTATACTCATGCACCGTTTTATCCCACTTTATACTCTCATTCTCATCTTTTATGGCTTTTACCTCAAGAGCTATCAAGCTGTTTAAGATCTTAAAAGTAGAACACGGTGCATATCTCTCATTCTCACGCTCTCCAAAAATAACTCTTTTTGAACTGTTTAAATCCAATATCACTGCACTTCCATCAAATTTTGAAAAATTTGGCTCGGAGGCAAGAAGAGTTGCTTGAATAATAACAAATAGTAAAATTTTTATCATAAACTCAACCTTATTCAAATCCCCATCCCGTTCAACTGATTTGCGACATACTTCGCGTGATTGTCCGTCATTCCTACGATATAGTCAATAACCCTTTGATACATATTGTACAAACTATGCGTTTTTTTGGGTCTGTTTTCACCCATAAGTTCCAGTGCCCTTTTGTATCTAAAAGAGAGTTTTGACTCATCCTCTTTTTTGTAAAGTTCGTACGAAGCATGCATCAGATTTTCAAGCAGAGTCTCTATAATGTTGTAAGCACCGAGTTCTAGTTCTATTTTTCTTTTTTCATTAAATATTTTTTGACTTCCAAGTCTTTTTGCTTCTTTGATGGCAGTTTGAAACTCTTTTTTTCTAAAGACTTCAATCAAATCTTTTGGCTGCTCATCGCTTATGATGGCATCAAAATTCTCTTCAAAAACCTCCATCGTATGCACTGCTAAAAGGTGTATGGAGACAGCAACCAGTCTTGAGACTTTTTTCGTATCCTCAATACTCACATCTGAGTATATTTTTGCAACCTCATCTTCGCCGCAAATAAGGGTAAATATATTTTTTGTATCCTCAAGCGTTATGATTTTAAGCTCCAGAGCATCTTGTAAATCCAGCAACCCGTAACAAATATCATCAGAGGCTTCCATAAGGTAAGAGAGCGGATGTCTTTTGTAAGAGCCGTCTATATTAACAAGTCCAAGTTCTAAAAATAAAGTTCTAAAAAACTCAGCTTCGCTTTGAAAAAAGTTGAACTTCGATTTTCCTAGATGTTCACATCTGCCTGATGAGTAAGGATACTTTACCAAAGTACCGAGTGTTGCAAAAGTAAGTCTCATTCCTCCGCAAAAAAGGTTATTCTCTATCTGACTTACAATCCTAAAACTCTGTGCATTTCCGTCAATATGGATAAAATCTTCAAGCTCATCTTTTGAGAGTTCTTTTAAAAAACTTTTATCTCGATTACTCTCAAACCACTCTTTTATAACCTCTTCTCCCGCATGTCCAAATGGCGGATTTCCGATATCATGAGCTAAACATGCTGTCTGAATTATATATGCGACATCATAAGGGTCTATCTCTATTTCAGGATATTTTTTACTTAAAAATTCCCCTGCCCTAAGCCCTAAACTTCGCCCGACACTTGCAACTTCTAAGCTGTGAGTCAGTCTGTTGTGAACATGGTCGTTTTTTGAGAGAGGATGCACCTGCGTCTTTTTTGAGAGCCTTCTAAATGAGTTTGAAAATATCACCCTGTCGTAATCTTTATGAAAACTGCTTCGATAATACTTCTGTTCATCATCCTCTTTTGTATCATTAATGCCGTAGTACCTCTTATTTGATAGTAGCTTTTTAAACATTTTTTATTTCCATCTCTAGGGATTTTATATTGCTATATTATACCAAACCCAATTAACTTTACTCACTTTCAACCATTTTTGGATAGACTATTGCACTAACCTCATCCAAAGGATTTGCTCATGTCAACTTCGCTCATTATAGTTATAGTTCTAGCCCTTGTTCTTGTTTTGATGTACAACTCGCTTGTAGGAAAGAAAAATCAAGTAGAAAATATCTTCTCAAGCGTAGATACGGTTCTTAAAAAACGCTACGACCTCATCCCAAACCTTGTTGCAGCCGTGAGCAAATATATGGAGCATGAAAAATCGCTTCTTGAAAATGTTACTAAACTTCGTGCAGAAGCGAATAAACCAAACCTAAGCGATACAGATAAAATTGCTCTTGATGCAAAAGTAACCTCCGCTCTTGGCTCTATCATGGTGGCGGTTGAGAACTACCCGGAACTTAAAGCAAATGAAAATGTTATGCACCTGCAACACACTCTACACGAGGTTGAAGAGCAGATATCTGCGGCTAGACGCGCATATAACCAGAGCGTGACGGATTACAATAACGCTATAGAGATGATTCCGACAAGTTTTATGGCTTCGCTTATGAACTACAAACGAAAAGAGGTGTTTGCTATAGTTGAAGAGCAGCGCCAAAATGTAAATGTCAAAGAGCTTTTTAGCTAACGGCTTTTAAGATGAAAAGCGTAAGTGAGCTTACAGACTTTTACTACAAAAATCTATTTCCTACTTTGCAAAAGCTGGAGAATGATAGAAAAAGTCTAAGACACAGAATTATCTTTGTTGCTATAACCGTTAGTGCTATTTTTGCCGCCATCGCTTACGCTTTAAATAACTATTACGACTTTATCATCTTTATATATATTGCTCTTGGCGCACTGCTTTATAAATTTATGATAAAAGATTACACGCATGAATTTAAAATGAGTGTCATAAAACCGCTTATTCATGCGATAGACAAAACTCTGCTCTACTCCTCTGCAACTCATGTTTCAGAGTATCTTTTTGAACACTCAAAGCTTTTTGCCGACCCCGACAGAATGAGCGGAAATGATTATGTCAAAGGTCAAATTGACGGCATAAATATCCAATTCTCAGACATACATGCCCAAAAGAGAAATCAAAACTCAAAAGGCAAAGATACATGGAGCACGATATTTCAAGGTCTTTTTATAGTTGCCGATTTTAACAAACACTTCAGCGGAGAAACGGTTGTTTTGCCCGATACTGCTCAAAGCACATTCGGCGATATCATCGGACATTGGCTGCAATCAAATAATGCAGCCAGAGACGAACTTGTTAAAATGGATGACCCCGAGTTTGAAAAAGAGTTTGTAGTCTACTCCACAGATCAGATAGAAGCAAGGTATATCCTATCACACTCGCTTATGAAAAAATTGCTTGACTTTAAACACAAATCAAAATACCCCGTTTATATCTCATTTATCGGTACTCATATCTATATGGCTATCAGTTATGACAAAGATTTGTTTGAGCCGTCCGTATTTCATTCACTTTTAGATTATAAAGTGGCGATGGAGTATGTAAAAACCCTGCATTTAGCCATCGGCGTCGTAGAGGAGTTAAAACTAAATCAAAAACTATGGAGCAAAGTATGAGCGAAAAAGAGATATTGCTTCTTAGCATCAAAGATTTTTTAACCCCTAAAATGCTCAAATTCGCCATATTGCCTTTTATAATTAGCTTGGTTGTTATGTACATTCTCTTTTTTATCATAGCAGGAATCGGGATTGAACAGCTCGGCACTCTGCAGGTGTATAGCTCTCAAACTACTATCCAAAACGGCGTCCCACACACAGAGAGTCTAAGCGCCGTGCTTGAGGATTCTGCCATTATAAAATTTTTGATGAGCTACACCATAACTTCTTGGCTGGCAACTTTTCTCATCTACGCAATAGGCGGTTTTTTAACTATCTACATCTCTATATTTGTAGCGGTAATCATCATAGGTTTTTTAACCCCGTTTATCTTAAGGGAGCTTCAGGCAAGACACTATATGGATGTAGAGATGATAGGGTATGGAAATATACTCTACTTCGTCTTTTGGGCTTTGAAATGGACATTGGCTATGCTTGCGCTCTTTATCTTGCTTATACCGTTTTATTTTATTCCACTTTTAAATATAGTCGCACTAAATATTCCTCTTTACTACTTTTTTCACAAGATGCTGACACTAGATGTCTCTTCAAGTATATGTACGAAAACAGAGGAAAAGCAGATAAACTTTTTTAATGCAAACAAAATAAGAATGAAAACTTTAGCACTCTATCTGCTATCGCTTATTCCGTTTGCCGTATTTTTTGGAGCAATCTTTTTTGTTATCTATCTTGGACATACATACTTTTTAGAAACAAAAAAACTTCGCTCATTTGGTGAAATTCATTAGACTTCTTGCAAACCAAAGATCCTGAATCATACCCAAAGGGCACGCGAGTTCAGGATGACGGGAGGGTTGTTCAGGATGACAAACATTCGTCATTCCAAGCTTAACTTGGAATCTCAAAATCACCGTCATTCCAAACTTGTACCACAAGGGCATTTCCTTTGGTCATTTGGAATCTATTTTTTTTAGTTATGAAAATAAGTCTATTAAAAATCATATACTAAAAAAATCTTTTATATCTATATCTAAAGCCAAATCTAACTGAGTTATATTTTTGCTCTCTAAAATATCTGACTTTTTGAGAAATAGTTTTATAAAACTGTTCTATATCATTTTTTGAAGAGTTAGCAAAATCTTTTTGCATCATTTATTTATCCTATAGGTTAATTTTTAATTAAACTATATAGATATATAATGCCCAAATCTTTATCCTATAGTATAAATAAGAGAAAATTATTATTTTTTGTTTTTTAAATAATCGTTAAATAATTGATTTACAGTACATAAAGTATAAAATTTTATAAAAGGGTATTAATGAAAAAGAACCGGACTCTTTTAAATGCCCGAAATTATTGCAAAAGAGCATCATGATTCATTCGCGCATTGTTGCCATAGCAGATGTTTTTGATACAAGTCTGGCAACCATATTTTTAGAAAATATTGATGAGTTCCTAGAAATTAGGAATTAAGTATAGTGATACCATAAAACAAAGGAATAAAAGTGAAAAAACTATCGTTAAAAATACAAATCACGGCATTAAGTGTATCATCACTTATATTATTAACACTAATAAGCACATATGTAGCCGGAACAAAGAGTAAAGATGCTTTAATTGACTCAAATAATAAAACAATGTCAATTATAAGAGATGCCAAGAAAAGCCAAATAGAAGCCTTTTTCCATGAAAATGTAAGAAATATAGATGTACTATCCAAGTCTGGCAACATAGCCGAATTAGTAAATGATATGTTGCATATCCATAATGTTTTAGGTGTCGGTGCAACTGAACCGTATCCTGTTAAAAATGAGATGGTAACGGAAAAGACAAAGACACATGAAGAGTTTTTTCAATCTTATGTAAAAGGGTATGGATATTATGATCTTTTTATTATATGTGCTAAACATGGACATGTGCTCTATAGTACTTCAAAAGAGTCTGATTATGGTGCAAACCTCACAAGTGGAAGTCTAAAGGATAGTGGACTTGCCGAGGTATATAAAAAAGCTCTGCAAAATGGGCGCCCTTCGTTTGTAGATATGAAGCAATATGCTCCAAGCAACAATGAACCTGCTATGTTTTTGGCAACACCTGTTAAAATAAATGGTGAAGTAAAAGCAATTTTAGCATTTCAAATCTCGGATAGTGCTATAAACAAAGTAATGAATTATCGCGAGGGATACGGTAAAACTCAAGAAGATTTTTTGGTTGGACATGATAAGTTAATGAGAAGTGACAGTTTTTTAAGAAAAGATACACACTCAATTAAAGCCTCTTTTTCAAATCCAACAGCAGGTAAAGTAGATACCGACTCTGTAAAAGAGGCATTATCAGGTAAAACAGGTAATTTAACAGCAACCGGATTTACCGGAGAGAGTGTTATATTTGCATATTCGCCTATTAAGATAGGGGATGATTTAACTTGGGCATTTATCTCCAGAATAACTGAAGATGAAGTTGTGAACTCTGCAAATAAGATTAGAGATTTCATTGCCTTATCGTCTATTGCTATTTTAATAGCTATCGCTTTTGTGGTTATTGTTTTAGTAAATAGGAGTGTAGTAAAACCTATAGAGAAGTTTAAAAATACTCTAACAATCATAGGCAACAACCACGACTTGACAATAAAAGCGGATGAAAACGCTCCGCAAGAGTTGTCTCAAATGGCAAATAGCTTTAATCAACTCTTGGCTATTCTAAAGGATCTTATAGAGACATCTAAGCAGTCCTCAACCGAAAATGCTTCTATCTCGCATGAACTCTCTACAACGGCTATGGGAGTAGGAGAGAATGTTGAAAAGTCTGTTGTTGTAATAGATGAAGCTACTAAAAAAGCAAGTGGTATCAAAGATGAGATAGCAGTTGCTATACAAGAGGCACAAGGGAGTAAGCAAGAGATACTAAGAGCAAATGAAAACTTAAATCATGCAAGAGACGAGATAGTAAGCCTTACTCATAAGGTGCAAAACTCAGCAGAGCTCGAAGTTGAACTCTCTAATAGAATGCAAACACTATCAAATGAAGCAAATGAAGTAAAAAATGTTCTTGCTATTATCGCAGACATTGCAGACCAGACAAACCTTCTAGCACTCAACGCTGCAATCGAAGCAGCAAGAGCAGGAGAACACGGAAGAGGATTTGCAGTTGTTGCGGATGAAGTGCGTAAACTCGCAGAAAGAACGCAGAGAAGTCTAACCGAGATAAACGCCACTATAAATGTTATTGTTCAGTCTATTATGGATGTAAGCACCCAAATGGGCACAAACTCACAAGAGATACAAGAGCTAGCAAACAGTGCTTCTGAAGTTGAAGAGAAGATAAACGAAAGTGTATCTATAGTAAATGAAGCCGTCCGTGCAACCGATAAGACGGTGAGCGACTTTGAGAAAACGGGAAGAGCCGTAGAATCCATAGTAGTTCAGGTAGGCGAAATAAACAAGATATCCTCGCAAAATGCAAGAAATGTGGAAGAGATAGCAGCTGCTGCAGAGCATCTAAACTCTATGACCAATGAACTGCATGCAAAGCTTGAGGTTTTTAGGACATAACTAGATTGCTTCGTCGCTTCGCTTCTCGCGATGACGGTTTGAGGGGTGTCACGCTTGACTTGGAATCTCAAAATCACCGTCATTCCAAACTTGTACCACAAGAGCACATGATGAGCCACTAATAATTGACAAATAGCTCATATAGTGATACGATTATAATATTAATCAGCTCAGAGGTATCAATGAAAAAGAAGCAGCAATGGATTTGGCAACATCCTGAGTATCCAAAATTTAACTATAATCTTCATGAATTTCTTCCAAAGATTACGCAAATAGCTCAAAATATCGGTCAGGTGAAAGCTCTGATTACGCTCTTAGATCAAGATGCTCAAAACAGCATCAAAATAGATCTTTTTACAAGTGACATTGTTTCTACTTCTGCCATAGAGGGTGAACATCTTTCAAGAGAGAGTGTGCGCTCTTCCATAAGAAAAAAACTAAATACCCAGTTTGATAAAGCAGATGACAAATCTACCTATTATACCGATGCTCTTGCAGCTATACTCATGGATGCCATGCTAAATGCAGCGCCTCTAAACCTCGAACGCTTGCATAAATGGCATACTGCACTTCTCTCTCACACTCCAAGCGCTTTTAAAAATATACGGCTCGGAGAGTTTCGTGATTATGACGATATGCAAATCGTCTCAGGTCCTATAGGAAAAGAGAAGGTACACTTCGTAGGACTGCCTCACAAAAAAATAGATGAAGATATAAATTCTTTGTTGGAGTATATCAACGGCAGCAGTGATGATATTTATATCAAAAGTGCGATTGCCCATCTGTGGTTTGTGACCATCCACCCTTATGATGATGGCAATGGCAGGATAGCTAGGCTTATAAGCGATTATGTTGTATCTCAAAGTTTTGGATTGGAGTATAAATATTTTTCTATCTCCTTAGCTATTGCAAATGACCGTAAAAATTATTATGACAAGCTAGAGACTACCCAAAATTTAACAGACAATCCTGACTTGGACTCTACATCATGGATAGAGTGGTACTTAGACAGATTTAACGACTCGCTTCAAGAGACACTGGGTGTAATCCATAAAATCATGAGTAAAACAAAGTTTTGGGATAAGGTACGGCATATTGCTCTTAACCAACGCCAGTTAAAGGTATTGACTAAATTATTGGAGTATAACGCAGGTGAGTTTCAAGGCGGACTTACAACTAAAAAATATGTAGCCATGACAAGAACTTCACTGGCAACCGCAAAAAGGGATATACAGGAACTTCTGAAGCATGGATTCTTGTATCAGATTGAAGGCACTCAAGGTAGAAATATTAGGTATGGCATTGTGTATTGAATGTAAAAAAAAGTAAACCAGACATAAAGCTGTCATGAAAAAGAGTATAAATTATCTTTCCGTCACACCCTAAAAAAAACACAAATAGCAAAAATAGCAAAATATTTTTCACGATAAATCTATATCCTCATCATCATCTTTGTCCATCTCTTTTAAAACCATAGCACGGTAAGCTTCATCTTTTGGAACTAAACCCGCTTCATACAGAAACTGGGAGGGTAAAAAGTTTGTTTTTTTGATTTTGTCGTATTTTGCATAGCTAAGATAGAGTATATCTTTTGCTCTTGTTACTGCGACATAAAAAAGTCTTCTCTCTTCATCTAGAGAGCCGCCGCGCTGCATAAGTTTTCTGTTTGGAAATCGCCCATCCATCAGGTCTACTATATAGACCTCTTTGTACTCCAAACCCTTTGAAGCGTGGACGCTTAGGAGATTTACCCCCTCACCTTGCGTCAAATCCGATGAGCCTAAAATCATAGCGTTTAAAAATCTATCATGCTCAGAGTACGGTTTTGAAAGCTCCTCTAGCAAAATCATCTTTCTAGCTATTTTTGAGAGTGAATCCGCCTTTTGTTTCTCGTCAATCGTACCGTCTTTTAGTGTTGCGCGTTTGTTCGCTAAAACTTCAGAAATATATCTGTAAATCGCCGATTCGGAAATTTTTTTAACAATAACACGAGGCTGTTTGACACCTTTTAAATCACGATAAAGAAGATAAAAATCATGTAAAAATGTAGCACTCTCTTTGGTGAGCTTAGGATGTTTTAAAATCGGATTTTTCATAAACTTATCTTCAAATCCGCATTTTGCAAATTTTCCTACACTTCCAAGCTCTAAAAAGTCATCAAACAAGCCAAGCTGATGATTTAACTTTCTCTTCTCAAAAGGGTTGTTTATAGACTCGTCAGGCGCATAAAGTCCATAAAAAATTCTTCCGAGTCCTAGAGTTTTTAGTGCAATATATATCTCTTTTGCCATCGCACTCCCTATCCCTCTTGCAAACTCAAAAAGGTGGATAAAAGCCATCATATCCGACTCATTTACAAGAAGCGTATAAAAATCAAGTACCGCTTTAACCTCACGCGAATCAAAAAAACTCGTCCCGCCTTTTCTCTTGCAGTTGATGCCAAGCTCTCTTAAACCGACTTCTATACCGTCAGCCGATGAGTTGTTTCTAAAAATAACGGCTATATCTTCTCTAGGTGTGAGCGTGTTGCTTATCTTATAGGCGATATCGTGGTATTGGTCAAAAAGCTCATCATAGGCAAGCAGTTTTGGAGGCTGTGAATCATGACCTCTTGTAACTTCAAGTTTTTTTGGATAAATCCTCTCGTTATGCTCTATCACTTTTGTAGCAAGAGAGAGTATCGGGACGGTTGAGCGGTAGTTTTTTGTAAGGGTATGAACTTTTGCATTTGGAAATTTTTTTGAAAATGTACCGATTATGGAGATGTCGGCACCGTTAAAAGCGTAAATACTCTGGTCATAATCCCCGACGCAAAAAAGCGACGGCGGATTCATAGCATCTATGAGAGTTCCTTGAAGCGCATTCGTATCTTGATACTCATCAACCAAAACTTCTCTATAACCCAAATCCCTGCTTTTACACATCTCTCTAAAATTAAGAAGCAAATCGTTAAAATTTACAAATCCGTACTCTTTTTTTAAACTCTCAAACTCATCTACGATATCTGCGTAAATCATAGCAAACAGCTCATGCTCAGGATACTTACCCTTTATCCACTCTTCAAAATTTGCATGCATCTCAGTATTTTGATAAAACGAGTAAACATCATAGAGGTAGTTTCCGCCGTACGGCGCTATCTCAGCTCCTAAATGCCCAAAAGAGCGTTTTTCAAAGACACTTCTAAAGAGCGTCTTTAACTCTCTTTGCTGTTTTAGGACAACCTTTTTATTCTCTTTTTTTAGCCATCTGTAACTTACCGCATGAAATGTTCCAGCATCTATTTTTGAGGCTACATCTTTACCAAAAAAATCAGCCACCCGCTGTACCATCTCTGCAGCCGCTTTGTTTGTAAAAGTCAGCAGCAATATCTCCTCAGGTTTG
>CAYHRD010000044.1:0-12765 GCA_964358925.1 uncultured Sulfurimonas sp. | reverse complement strand
TTGCTTCGTCGTTTTACTCCTCGCAATGACGGTCATGGAGATTGCTGTATTTGTCATTATATTACCGGCACTTGTCATTGCAAGCGAAGCGATATAATCCCTATGCTGTCGTCATTGCGAGCAAAGTACGGCAATCTCCATGCTTGTCGTCATTGCGAGCGAAGCGCGGCAATCTAAAAAAGCGCAATAAACTCTGCAACCTCCGAAAAAACCACCGCTCTGTTTTGCTCTTTTGTATCCAAAATCCTCTCGCACATCAAAGCTAAATTTTCATCAATGTTCGGCACAAGGGAGCGGATATTTTGCAGTTTCTCATTTTTAAGCGTATTTGTAAACCTCTCGTATGCGGAATACGGCTCTTGGTTTGATAGTTTGTAGTAGAGTTTTCTACCTATCTCAAAAAGTTCAAACTCCTCGTTTCTCCCTGTATTTACTTTTTCGCTAAAACCAATCTCGATGTCGATGTTTTTTTCTCTCAAATAAGCACCGAGTTTCATCATAAAACCGATAGAAGCAGAAGTGTAGAGCTTTAAAACCCTCTCATTGAACTGCTCAAAACTCTCGCTTTGATTTTTAAGCCTTTTATACTCAAGCATAAGAGTTTCAACATAAAGATGAGCATATCTAAGCGGAGCCGATTTGATGACGGTATACCCCTCAATACCTTCGTTTGTGAGCTTTCCGCCTAGAGAGATATTTACGCCTCCCTCCATTTCGCCCCCGATTTTTACTTTACATCCCTCAAAACCGATGTCGGCAACTCCATGCAAACCGCACCCTTTTACACACCCAGACCAGTACATTCTTACTCTTCCATCAAGCATTGGAACTTTTTTTTCAAGATACTCTGCCATATTTATAGCATCACTCTTGTTCTCTATAACTCCAAACGGACAGTGCTGCGACCCTGCACACGCGATGAGATGGTTTTTATAGACGGAATCGACACTTTTGTATCTTTGGAAGAAACTCTCTTTTAAAATCATCTCAACATCTCTCACACCCATTATGTAAAGGCTCTGTTCGACATCAAATCGCACTTGCGAATTTCCATATTTTTGGCTTAACTCTGAGACTTCTATCAAGTCGCTTCCGCTAAAAATCCCGCTTGGAATCACAACATGAAGTGCAAAACTTCCATCACGAAGTTGGACTTTTCCGTGATCCGAATCGTTAAAGTCAAGTTTTGTCATAGTCTCGCCGGCAGTTGCAAAGTTTACACCTGCGTTTTGTCTGATTGCTTTAGCTATCTCTTCCATTCCGACCGCTTCAACTAAAAAAGAGAGTCTGTTTTTATTTCTGTTATCCCTAAAACCGAATCTTTTAAAGATATTTATTATGGAGCCGTACGCAGATTCGACTTCACTAGGAAGCAGAAAAATATCTGCACTTTTTGCGATTTTGCCTACTTTTCCGCCAAGAAACATATTGTAACCGTAAACTCCGTTTTTTTGAGCCAAAACAAAAGAGCAGTCATGCCCAAAAGCGTTACATCTATTTGAGATTGAACCCGTAATAGCAGTGTTAAATTTTCTCGGAAGTGCAGAAATCCACTCATAGTTATATAAAAATTTACTCTGTAACTTTTCTAATAGCTCTTGTGAGGACAAAATATTGTCAAATCCATAGCTATCAAGCGGGTCGTTTACTATGTTTCTAAAGTTATCGACCCCTGTTTGGTATGAAGTTATGCCGACACTTTGCATTCTCTCAAAAATAGTAGGCATATCTTTTATGTCAAGGTATCTAAGCTCCACTTGAGCTCTTGTAGTAATGTCCATGTAGTCTTGCCCAAACTCTTTTGCAATCTCGCCCAAAACTCTTGCTTGAAGCGCGTTTAGATGTCCACCTGAGATTCTTACCCTAAGCATAAATTTTTTTGCGGTCGTAGAGTCTTTATCATAGATGCCGAAACATTTTAAAAAGTAATCTTTATCTATCTCTGCAATCGAGTCATACCCGTTTTTTGCATAATACTCCAACTTTTCAAACGCCTCTTTTGGAGTTTGCATAGCCTTTGTCTCTTCGACTTTGTTTACTTTTTTTGCTCTTGCTTCGTAAGCTTTTTGTAACTCTACCATTTTGAGCTCCATTCTTTCGTTATTACTAAAATTTTAACAACATAACTTGGATTAACAGGCAGTTTATTGCCTAATTTTTGTACAACCTCTCCACTTTCACTGCACTATGGTTGTAATCAGGCTGAAACGACTCACAATCTAGCAAATCATTTGTCAAATAGTTTACATCACGGTTACTTATGGGAATGAAGAGCATCCCTTTTGCTATGCTATTTACCACTAAAGCCTTTGTGACAAGCTCTCCTCTTACTGAAGAAACTCTAACCTCATCACCGTTTTCTATCCCTAAACTTTTAGCATCTTGTGGGTTTATCTCACAAAAACTAAGCTCTTTATACTTTAAAAGCGAAGCAACTTGTGCAGACTTTGTTCCGCTGTGCCATTGATCCCTTGTTCTACCCGTTAGCAGCAAAAAAGGATAATCTGATGTTGTTTTTTCGCTAAGGAAGCGGTTTTGCACAAAAAAGAGATTTCCGACTTTAGTAGGCGTTAAAAAGTTTTTGATTTTTTCTCCCCAAACAAACGGTTTATGAGAAAGTTCATCATAAGAAGCATCGCTTATGTCCATATAACCGTTTAGCTTCGTCATCTCCTGATACTCTTCAAATATCTCTTTTGGGCTTTTATAGTCAAACTCTTTTTTATATCCAAGTTCCTGTGCCAAATGCATAAAAATCTCCCAATCAGCCTTTATATTTGCAGCCGTTTTAGTCAATATTTCTTGCTTAGTTATAGTTCTATCAAGATTTGTCTGAGTTCCCTCTTTTTCACCCCACGGAGTTGCAGGAAGTCTTATATGAGCGAACTTTGCACTTTCTGAATTCTCATACGCATTTATCTCCACAACCATCGGGATTTTTTGTATAAGTGCCTCGGTTTTGTTTCTGTTTGGAAGATGATAAACCGGATCTGTATGACAAATAATCAAAACTTCAATCTCTGCTTCTAACATCTGCGTTGCCGTTAGCCCCGCTTTGTTGCATATGTTATTAGTGTTCCAAAACTCCGATACCTTTTTTATGCTCTCATCATCAAAACCAAGATGCACGCCAAGCATAGTTGAAAGCCCGCCGACCTCTCTTCCGCCCATAGCATTTGGCTGACCCGTAAGACTCAAAGGTCCGTTTCCCTCTTTAAATATTTTGCCGCCTAACAGATGGGTGTTTATAAGAGAGAGATTTTTATCCACTCCTTGAACCGACTGATTTAGCCCCATCGTCCAAGCGGTGATTATATTTTGGCTCTCTTTGTAAAGTAAAAAAAACTCCTCAAACTGCTCATAAGTCAGTCCGCATCCATTGAGCATCTCTTCGCTTTTAAGAGAGTTTAGTCCGTTCTTTAGCGCTTCAAAACCGTTTATATGATTTTGGACAAACTCTTTGTCATACAGTTCCTCTTCTATTAGTCTCTTAGAGATAAGGTTAAAAAAGTCAATATCGCCTCCTGCTTTTATGGGCAAATATATATCTGCACTTTTTGCGGTATCGGTAAATCTAGGGTCTACTACGACAACCTTTAGTCCCTCTTTTTTTGCTTTTTTTATCTTATTGTGAAAAATCACATGCGACTCTGCCGTATTTGCTCCGGCTAAAATGAGTAAATTAGCCTTAAAAACATCATCCATTCTAAGCGGTACAAAATCCGCACCTATGGATTTTTTGTAGCCTACAACCGCACTAGACATACATGTACGGCTATTCGTATCCACATTGTTTGTGCCGATAAACCCCTTACCAAGCTTGTTTGCTATGTAGTAATCCTCAGTTAAAAGCTGTCCTGAAAGGTAAAATGCTACTTTTTCTTTAGGAGTTTGTTGTATTTTATTTGCTATTAAAGATATGCACTCATCGTACGAGGAGATTTTAAAATCATCATTTATATTTTTACGCAAAAGCGGTGTAGTGAGTCTTGAAGATAAACCCATACTAGAGAGTTGCGAAATACCTTTTAAACAAAGGTTACCTCTGTTTACAGGATACGACGCATCTCCGGTAAGTTTTCCATCGCCATACTCAACACCGCAACCGACTCCGCAATATCCACATACAGATTTAATCATATATATCTCCATAAACTTCATAATAAAAAAATTATACGCTAAAATAAATATTTTTAAAGGATAATTAGTGATTAAGATTTACACAATATCAAATGACTGTTTTTTAAACATAAATTATTTTATAAATTGATTATTTTTTAATCAGTCATTTAAAATAATGGCTACATTTTGTCACTATAATTTTAATATCAAATTTAGGAGGTTTATTATGGCTGGGTTTAGCGCATTAAAAGGACAAGGGCATTGGCCGACACTTTTGGCAGCATTTTTATACTTTGATTTTAGTTTTATGGTCTGGACTATGCTTGGACCGTTATCTAGCGAGATTGCGGAGGCTTTGGCAGTCGGCGGATTTATCATAAGTGAATCGCAAAAGGCTACGCTTCTTTCCATACCCGTTTTAGCAGGAGCGATTCTTCGCATAGTTTTAGGTTTTGGTGTCGATAAGTTTGGTGCTAAAAAAACCGCTCTTGCTTCTCAACTGCTCGTTATTGCAGTTCTCTTTTATGCTTATTTTAAAGGTGCAAGCATCACTTATGAAGAACTATTAGTCGTGGCGGTCGGGCTTGGTTTTGCCGGCGCATCCTTTGCTGTGGCTCTTCCCCAAGCCGGTCAATGGTATCCGCCAAAACTTCAAGGTACGGTTTTGGGGATTGCAGGAGCAGGAAACATAGGAGTAGTAATCGACTTTTTATTTGCACCGAAAATTGCCGAAATCTGGGGATGGGAAGCCGTATTTTTAGTCGGTGCGGTTTTATCTACTATCATTTTTATAGCATATATTTTTATGGCAAAAGATGCTCCCGCTGAAGTTTACACACCCCGTCCAAAAAAATTAAGGGATTACGGCAAACTGCTTCAAGACAGAGACACTTGGTGGTTTAACCTCTTTTATGCAGTGAGTTTCGGCGGATTTGTCGGTTTTGCAGGATATATGAAAGTTTATCTTATGAACACTTATCAAGCTGATATGAGTGCCTTTGGAGTAGATGTTTTAAATGAGTCAAATGTTAAAGTCATAGCAGGTTACTTCGGTGCTTTGTGTATCTTCGCAGGAGCGATTCTTCGTCCGGTGGGCGGTGCGATTGCCGATAGATTCGGCGGCGTAAAATCGCTTTATCTATTTTTTGGCTTAGTTCTTGCTTTATCACTATTAAATGCTTTTATCGCTCTGCCTTTTGGTTTTGCGATTTTGGTTCTGTTTCTTATTATGGCAAACTTAGGGATGGCAAACGGTGCCGTCTTTCAACTGGTTCCGCAGAGGTTCGGCAAAGATATAGGCATTATGACAGGTCTTATCGGTGCAGGCGGTGGGCTTGGAGGAACTTTGCTTATAAATACTCTTGGATGGAGTAAAGAGGCTTTTTCCGGTTACGGAGCCGGTTTTTTAATCTTTGGAGGAGTCGTTATGATAGCACTTGTGGGAATTAGTTTAGTAAAAACAAGATGGAGAACTACTTGGGGATTAAATGCAGGCGGTAGAATCTGATGCAAGATATAAAATACTCTGCTTTTGGGCTTGCAAAAGGCAGAGATTTAACAAGTGATGATTTTTATGCCGTCAACTCAAATGCAAACATAACCATCGCCGTCGTTTGTGACGGCGTAGGAAGTGCAGAAGCAGGTGCGGAAGCGGCAAAAAGAGTCACAAACTATCTACTCAACAACTTCAAAATCCGCCCGAGAGCTTGGAGTATTGAAAAATCCATACGAACTTTTATCTCCTCTATAAACTCTATCTTGTATCAAGAGGGTATCGTAAACTACGAGAGAGCCGAACTTTTAACGACTCTTGCACTCGTGGTTATAGAGGGAAACAGGCTTTATGGCGCAAATGTGGGAGACAGCAGAGTTTATCTGCATAGAAACGGCGTTTTGACTCAACTCTCTTATGACCATATCGAACAAGAAGGAAGCCATATACTGACTCAGGCACTCGGCGGCGAAGAGAGAGTAGAGCCCTTTTACTTTGAAAATATTCTCTCTCAAAATGACACCATACTTCTTTGCAGCGATGGACTCTATAACACTTTTGAGTCCGATTTTATTGAAAAAAATATACACTTCGGCGCTCACTCTTTAGTAAAAAAAGCCAGTTTTCTAACCGACGACAACCTAGCAGACGATACTACAGCCGTTATCATAGAGATATTAAAAGACAACGAACTGACCACACTAAAACAACAAAAAATACCCATTGCGCAAAATCTAAAACCACAACAAATCATAGACGGTTATAGACTTGGGAGGTCACTCAACGACAACACTTGGGAGGCTTTTAAAAAAACAAAAAAATACATTTTAAAGTTTGCCCCTAAAGAGGCAGTTGATGATGAAAAAATACTAGACCTCTTCATAAAAGAGGCTTGGAACGCAAAAAGATTAAAAGCTGATTTTTTTCCAAAGGCAGTTATCCCGAAAAACAGAACTTACAGATACTATGTTATGGAACGAATCAATGGGCAAAATCTCCAAGAAATATTAGAGTCGCATACGCTTAGAATTGACGATGCTATAAAGCTCGGCGAAGTTTTATTAGATATGTCGCAGTTTTTATTGAAGTACGATTTGGTTCACGGCGACATAAAACCGCAAAATATTATGCTTCATAGCGAAGGGCAAAACACCGAATTTAAAATTATAGATTTTGGCTCGATTACGGAGATATTTTCCATAAATTCAAAAGCAGGAACTCCAAGTTTTTTATCTCCTGAGAGATTTTTAAAAGAAGCCGTAAGCGAATCAAGCGAAATATTTTCCATAGGCATTACGCTCTACTATGCCCTTACAAAAAAGTATCCTTACGGCGAAATAGAGCCGTTTCAAAACCCGATATTTAAAGAGGCAAAAAAGCCTAGCTTTTATAACGAAAAGATACCGCACTGGCTTGAGAGCGTCATTCTCCGCGCTATTGCACTTGAGCAGAGATACTCTCACTACTCGGAGATGGTTTACGAGCTTAAAAATCCGCAAAAGGTAGCGCCGTTTTTTTCAAAAGGCATACCGCTTTTTAAACAGCACGAACTAACTTTTTATAAAGGTGGTTTCATTATAATGGCACTTATCAATTTCATTCTCTTAATTTGGATGAATTCAAAATAAAGTTCTTGCAGTTTTGCGAGAAATCTAATAAAAGTGAGTCTATGAGCTGGCTAAATTTTTTTGAAACAAAAACAGAACCGAAATATCAGTTTGGAAGAGGGACAAACGCAAATCTTCCAAAAGATGAAGAGGATTTATTTAACAAATCATATGAAGCGTTTGAAAAAAAAGATATATTAAATGCATATGAGTATTTCTTAAAATCCCTCCAAAACTACTCAAACAATGTTTCAAATCAAAATATAATAATCACAAGAGCAGATGAAAAGCTAAACTTTGAGATATTTCAAGGCACCGCAAGAATCATCGGTACGATAACCAAAGAGAACCTTTATGCCGAAGCTATTATTACAAAAAAATCATCCGCAAATGTAGCGCTTAAGCGATTGATTTTAGAGAGAAACTACCAACTTACCTATGCATATTATTTTAGTGACGATGAGTATATAAAACTAAAACTTTTTTTTGACAACATTACTATGACTCCGCAAAAAATTTTTTTCCCATTAAGAGAAATAGCCCTAAATGCGGATTTTGACAAAGAGTATACAAAAAGTGAATTCTTGGATGTTCCTCTCGAAGACATTGAGCATTTAAAACCGCTGGATGAAAATGAAATACGAATCAAATATGATTTTTCACATAAATGGATTGATGAAATAACAGCTAAAATAGCCACACTGCCCTCAAACGACAATGCAGCTATGCAGTCATTTATACTTCTTTATCTTATTTTTAAAATCGACTATCTACTGGTGCCAAAATATACGATATTTCAAAAATCCATTAAAAAAGTTCAAGAATATTTTAGCGATGAAAACTTGAGCGTAGAAGCGAAAAACGAAGAGATAAGAAATTATATAAATGAACTAAAAGAGATGGGTTTTGAAGAGTTTAAAACAAATTTTTATAATGCAAAATATTCGTTTAATCCCAGCGATAAAGCGTCACAAGAAGATATAGATGTTTTTATAACCGAATCGCTCTCAAAAATCAGATGGTATAAAAACAACAGATACAACCAAGTTATTCCTACCATCTACAAATATATAGCTCTCTACCTTCTGTACAACTATGGTTTGCATCCCGTTACAAAAGCTCTGCTTCATACTTTGGTTGAGATTCAAAATCCGGATTTTTTCAGCTCGCTCGGCTACGATACACTCTATGATATGAAAAGTTCTGCTTTTGCAAAAAGAGCAATTATTTCAAAAGTAGAAGAGATTATCTCGCCGTATCAAAGTCGTTTTAAACTCTTAAAACCATTTGGGGATGAACTCAATTTTACATCGCTCAATGAATTTAGCAATAGCTTTTATCTGCAACTAAAAAACCTTAACTTTGAAGAGATATAGCAGTGAACACTCAAGCCGTATTAGAAACTTATATCGAAAATATCATACAGATTATGACACCGCTTGGAAGCGGCACGGGATTTATTATAGGTGATTTGATAGTCACAAACTCTCATGTCGTCTCGGGTCTAAAAGAGGTAGTAATCAGTGCCAAAAAAATTAAAAGAAGCATTGCAAAAGTGGTGTATGATGATGCATATTTTGATTTGGCATTTATTAGTTTTGATTTTGAGATACCAAAAAACCCGCTTGTACTCTCCACAAAAATCGTTGAAGACGGAGATACGGTAATAGCCGTAGGACATCCGTACGGACTCAATTATAGTGCAACGGAGGGTATAGTTTCAAAAGCTTCAAGACTTTACGGAGAGTTAGAATATGTTCAGATTGATGCAGCTATAAATCCGGGAAACAGCGGAGGACCACTCCTTAGCACTACAGGAGAAGTAGTAGGCGTAAACACATTTATCATTCAAGACTCAAACAATCTAGGTTTTGCACTACCCTACTTTTATGTAGAGGAGGCTATCGAGAGTTACAAAAAATTAAATTGCCAAAATATTATCAAATGTCAATCATGCAAAAATCTAATTGATGAAAAAGATATAAAAAATGACTACTGCCCGGAGTGCGGGATAAAGCTTGAAACTGCAAAACTGCGAAGAAAAGGTTATAACCCGACAGGCATCACAAAGCTGCTTGAAGATATTTTAGCGTCACTTGATGTAAATGTTACATTGGCGAGAAGGTCTCAGGCTTCTTGGAGGGTTGATTACGGCACGGCGCGAATCGAGATAAACTACTATGAGAACGGAATTATTATAGGCGACTCAAAACTATGCGTCATACCCAAAGAGAACATAGAGCAAATTTATGATTATCTGCTTGATGAGAACAAAAAGTTATCTTATTTGCGATTTTCTATAAATGAAAATTTCGTATACCTCTCATATCTGATAGTCGACTCGTCATTAACACTAAAAGAGGGAAAAACTGCGATTGAAAGACTTTTTGTAAAATCAAACGAATATGACGATATTTTGATTGAAAAATTTAATGCCACAAAACAAAAACGAGATGAAGAGGATTAATATGAATGGATTTTTAGAATTTAGAGCAGATTTAGATAGCTTTATAGAAGAACTAAACAAAAAAGTAGAACAAAACAATAAAAAGGTTAATGAGCTTTTAGAAATAAAAAACAAAACATTCTCAAATTTTGTAAAACAGCTGGGAATGATGGATGAGTATTTGGAACAGTTTTTTACTCCGCTCTCGCACATAAACTCCGTAAGCAATACGGACAAAACCCAAGAGGTATATGCCGACTCTCTGCCGATTATTACCGAATACTCTACAAAACTGTCACAAAATTTGGATATCTATAAAGCTTATAAAGAGATACAAAAAAACGAACAAAATAGCCTAAATCAGGAACAAAAAAGAGTTTTAGAGCTAAATATACTTGGCTTTGAGTTAAGCGGCGCTCATTTGGATCAAAAAACAAAAGAGAGACTTCAAGAGATAAACATAAGAAAAAGCGAACTCTCAAACGACTTTTCTCAAAATATTTTAGACGCAACAAATGCTTACGAATACATTATTACGGATGAAAAAGATATAGAGGGCATACCGCAAAGTGACCTATTAAATGCAAAATTTGAAGAAAACAGCGTTAGCAAATATAGATTTACGCTTCAAATGCCATCATATATAGCTTATATGACCTACGGAAAAAATGAAAAAATCAGAGAAGAACTTTACCGCGCCTATGTAACAAGAGCGCCTCAAAACGAGAAGATTATAAATGAGCTTTTAACGCTTAAAAATGAGATGAGCAACCTTTTGGGATTTGCCAACTATGCCGCATATTCGCTTGCAAGCAAAATGGCAGAAGATGAAAAAAGCGTTATAGACTTTTTGGAAAAACTGATTGTCAATTCTGAGGAACAAGCCCATGCCGAATTAAAAGAAGTTCAAGAGATGGCTCATAAGCCGCTGCAAAGCTTTGACACCGCATACTATAGTGAATTGCTTAAAAAAGAGAAGTATGATATAGACGAAGAGCTTTACCGTCCATATTTTGAGCAGATGAGCGTGCTGGGCGGTATGTTTGATTTCTTAAACAGACTCTTTAACATCACATTTAAAAAAACAGATGAAAAACTTTGGCATGAGAGCGCATTTTCGTATGATTTATATATTGACGATAAATTAAAAGCCAGACTCTATCTTGACTTAGAAGCAAGAAAAGGCAAACAGGGCGGTGCATGGATGAACAATTTTCAAACTCACTGCATAAATGAAAAAGGAGATGAGCAACTAGCCTCCGCCGTTATAGTGTGCAATTTTCCGCCCTCATCCAAAGAAAATCCCTCACTTCTAAGACATGACGATGTGGTCACGCTCTTTCATGAGATGGGACATGCAATCCACCATATGCTAAGCGGCGTAAATGAAAATGAGGTAAGCGGCGTAAACGGCGTAGAGTGGGATGCAGTCGAGTTTCCGTCGCAATTTTTGGAAAACTTTGCATATGAACCGCATGTGCTAAAACTCTTTGCAACTCACTATGAAACAAAAGAGACAATCAGAGATGAGATGATAGATAAACTGGTACAAAGCAAAAACTTTTTATCCGCTTCAGGTATGCTAAGACAGCTGGAATTCTCCATCTTTGACTTTAAACTTCATACAAAACTTTACCAAAGCGACGAAGTTCAAGATTTACTAGATTCGATTAGGGAAAATACGGCACTTATCAAACCACCTTCATACAACAAATTTCAAAATGGATTCTCTCACATATTCGCAGGCGGATATGCAGCAGGATATTACAGCTACAAATGGGCTGAAGTACTAAGTGCCGATGCGTTTTTTAGTGTAGTTGACGAGGGCATTTTCAACTCCGACACCGCAAAAAAATATTTGGATATTGTTTTGGGCAAAGGCGGCTCGCAAAGTATGCAAGAGCTTTTTAAAGAGTTAATGGGACGAGAGCCGAACCCGGACAACTTACTTAGATTAAACGGGATTAAATTATGAAACTTCTGCCTTTACTGCTTTTACTATTTACGACTCTATTTGGAGATAAAACTTTGACAATAGCATCATACAATGTGGAAAATCTATTTGATTTAGATAAGAGCGGCTTAGAATATGATGAGTATATTCCAAACGACTCATCAGACTGGAATCAAAGAAACTACAAAATTAAATTAGAAAATATAGCGCAGGTTATCAAAGAAATCGATGCCGACATCATCGCTCTGCAAGAGGTAGAGTCGCTTCAAGCACTTATAGATTTAAGATTTGCGCTTAAGCAAAACGGACTATACTACCAATACTACAGCATTGCCGATAAGAAAAATACAACCGTTAAAGTCGCACTTCTTAGCAAAATACCCTTTGTCTACTCAAAAGAGTTAAGCGTTACCCAAACAGACGAGCAAAGAAATATTTTAGAAACAAAATTTAAAATTGACGACAAAGATCTCTATCTGTTCGTAAATCATTGGAAATCAAAATCAGGACCCGAGAGTAAAAGAATAATCTCTGCAAAAACCTTAATGAAAAGAGTAGATGAGATTGGGCATGAAAAAAATATTATTTTACTCGGAGATTTCAACTCTGATTATGAAGAGCATTTGAAGTTTGCAAGAAAAAGAAATCTCAATGATACCGACGGTAAAACAGGTATTAATCATGTACTGGGAACCATAAATCTACAAAACAAAGCTTCACATGTAAATTTTGCAAAAGATAGCTTCTATAACCTTTGGTATGACACCAAAGAGGAAAAAAGATACACATATATATTTAAAGGCGAAAAAGAGGCGATGGATAACATTTTAATATCCCAATCCCTTTTAAATTCCAAAGAGATTTCTTATATAAACGGCACTATTACAAATTTTGAAAAAGATTATCTATTTAAAAAGAATAATATTAACAGATGGGAAATTTCCCGTGCAAAAGTAAAAAAACATAGAGGAAAAGGCTACTCCGACCACCTACCAGTCGTAGCAAAATTTAGCGTTAAGTAAGCATGTCTCTTACTTATTATAGAATTTAAGAAGTACCCTTTAGATTAGAGACTTTAGTTTATAAAAACTGTTAGACTTAAAGATGCTAAGCACATAAATAATAAGCAAAATAGCTTACAACT
>CAYHRD010000043.1:0-12880 GCA_964358925.1 uncultured Sulfurimonas sp. | reverse complement strand
CTTTGATAAAGGTGGTTCATAAGCACGCCGTATGCTTCTGCATCGTTAAGAAGAGTCGTGATATCTTTAAATACAATTCCCGGTTTTGGAAAATCTTTTACATCTCTTATAGAGCTTTCTATGATTCTTCTTTCAGTGTTACTAAGTGTCATATTATTATCCTTATATTAGAGCGTCTATACGACCCTCTAGTGCTTTGATTTTATTATTAAGACGATCAGTTTCTTGTCTATGTTTAGTATTTCTCTGTTTTAACGCCTTAAGTTCGTTTCTTAATTTCGTTAACTCGTCGCTTAAGATATCAACATTTCCAAGCGCTCTTTGAAGTTGGATTTGATACTTTCTAATAAGTATCTCTGCTTCTTGAAGGGTTAATTTCATCAAATCATTACTTCTTTGTTCTTTGTTTGTAATACTTTTAAAGTAAAACATCTTAACAAATAAATAAATAGATACGATAGACAGTATTGTTAAAAGTGACCATTCCCAAAACATAACAAACCTTTTTTTTTAAAATTGCGTATATATTAATGAATTGATTCTATTTTTGCTATTCGTCCGGTGTGACGACCGCCATCAAAACTGCCGGCACACCAAGCGTCCAAGATAGATTCTGCTACGCCTTTTCCTACAACTCTCTCTCCGAGACACAATACATTTGCGTCGTTATGTCCGCGTGCAACGGTTGCAGTATAGGCATCATGGCAAAGTGCCGCACGAATCCCTGAGTGACGATTTGCCGCCATACTCATACCTATGCCTGAACCGCAGATAAGAATACCTTGTGAACCCTTATCTGCTAAAACCGCCTCGCAAACTTTTATAGCATAATCCGGATAATCAACTCTATCTTTTGAAAACGGCCCTAAATCTATAACTTCATGACCTTTCTCTTTTAATAACTCAACCGTATAATCTTTAAGATCTATTCCGGCATGGTCTGTTGCAATATAAAATTTCATTTTTCCCCTTTTTTATGATATAAGCAGGTTTAGAATCGTCTGCACCGGCAAAAGCAATATATAGTTTTTTAATGGCGTCATTAGAATTATTATAACTATAATTATTCCATATTTTTCATTTTTATAAAAGAACTCGGCAATAGAATTGATTTTATACTTAAGCGATAGGTGTATAAGAAAATGCGCACCGTCAAACTGAGGAATAGGGAGTAGGTTGAAAACACCCAAAACTACATTTATAATAAGTAGTTGAAACAGAAGAAGGTATGTAAAAATATAAATCAAACTATCCGCACTATCCGGTTGACTCATATTAACTATAGCGATTGAAGCAACTGCCGCTAAAGTAAAGTTATAAACTACTCCCGCCAAGTCAACCTGCATTGCTCCGTTATAACCGGCGTTTCTTGCTACGGTCGCCATGTTAATCGGCACAGGTTTAGCCCATCCGAATAAAAATCCGCTATCAGCACCCATAAGCATAGGTAAAAAGTAAGTAGTAGCAGGAACAATAATAGTACCGACCAAATCTACATGTGAGATAGGATTTATAGTAAGTCTGCCTGCATTTTTAGCAGTTGTATCGCCGTACATGTAAGCAACCCATCCATGCATAATCTCATGCCCGATAATAGCTATCGCCAAAGCAAGGACGGCAGCTAAGACTTTGAGTAAATCAATAGATTCCATGATCATCTTTATCTGTTTTTATTCTCTCTGCTATTGCTTTGTTCAGATAAGAAGACTCTTCTAAGTCGGTCGGTGTTTTGCCGATTCTATCCCATCTAATTTCCCAATTGTCATCTATGCTAAAATAGACAAACCAAGGAGTTCCTTCTATATTTTCATATGGTACGGCTCCCCAAAAACGGCTGTCATTTGAGTGATCGCGATTATCGCCCATCATAAAGTAGTAATCATTATCTACTTTAATCGGAGCAAAGTTAAAAATTGGCATTGGATACTTGCCGTTATCTACGATTTTATCATCGTGATGAATACCGAGATGCTCTTTCATATACGGATTTCTAACCCAAAGTTTTCCCGCAAAAACAATAATATCCTCTTCTTTAAAATTCTTTTTAATCCACTCATCACCCTCGTTATGGTGAAGGTAGAGATCTTTATTGAGGACAAAAAGCTCATCGCCCGGAAGCGCTACACATCTTTTTACGAAGTGCTGCTTAGGATTTTGTGGATATCTAAATATTACGATATCGCCTCTTTTAGGTCTATCTCCGTCCATTAAGCGAAGTTTATCACTCCACGGCATAATGGAAGTTTCCAAAAACGGAAGATGCGGCATAGGGATACCGTATGCAAATTTTTTAGCAAAAAGATGATCTCCGATAAGCAGAGAATCTTTCATCGAACCGCTCGGAATTCTAAAAGCCTGAGCAATAAAAAAAATAACGAAAAGAACTATGATGATAGTCCCCGTCCATGAGTTGGAGAACTTATAGGTTTTGTGTAAAATCTCTTTCATTTATTCTCTTTCGTTTGCATGAGCTTCTGTTGCTTTTAAAGTATTACTCAGAAGCATAGAGATAGTCATAGGACCTACGCCTCCCGGAACAGGGGTTATGTATGAGCATTTTTTACTGACTCTATCAAAATCGACATCACCGACCAATTTACCGCTATCTGCACGATTAATACCGATATCAACGATTATAGCACCCTCTTTAACCATATCTTCTTTGATTAGGTTTATAACGCCCGCACCGACAAAAATCATATCCGCGTCTAAAGTATGCTTTTTTAAATCATCCGTAAAAATATGACAAATTTCAACCGTAGCGTTAGCATTTAAAAGCAGAGCCGCCATCGGTTTTCCGACTATGTTTGATGCCCCTACGACTACGCAGTTTTTACCTTTTACATCAATATCGTACTCTTTTAAAAGTTCCATAACGCCAAGCGGAGTACACGGAACAAAACCGTCAAGTCCTGTTGTCAGTCTTCCGACATTATACGGATGAAAACCGTCTACATCTTTGCTTGGGTCTACAAGTTCGAGTATCTTTGTCGTATCTATTTGCTTAGGAAGCGGCAGTTGAATCAAAATACCGTCTATATTGGGGTTATTGTTCATCATTTTAATAGTATTTTCAATTGCTTCTTGAGAGATATCTTCAGGCATTTCATGTGTTACGGAGTAAAATCCTACTCTGTCGCACGCTTTTTTCTTCATATTTACATAAGCCGCACTAGCCGGATCTTGACCGACCAAAACCACTGCCAACCCTGGAACTAAACCTGTTTTACTTTTTAGATTTTTTACTTTATTTGCCACATCCGCTTCTATTTTTGCAGATAATGCCTTACCGTCAAGAAGTTGCATTTAAACCTCATAATATTATTTTTTTGTTATTATACCTTTATATATTTAAACTTCTTTCAAAGCAAGGTTGTTAAAGAAGTTTTGTGCCATAGCGGCTAGCGTAACAAATTTGGACTTTGTTCAAATTGTGTCAAAATAAAAAGGGAAACGCTGTATGAGAGGTGTATTGTTATTATTGTTGCCGTTTTCTCTCTTTGGGCAAACTAGTTTTATAACGCCGATGGAGTATGCCTCATCACTATATAAAAACCCAAGAGGAATAGGATGTCAAAATTGTCACGGCATTTCAGGAGAAGGCAGAGTCGTAGCCAAATATGAACACAAAAACGAGAAAAAAAGTTTTGTCGGTCCTGAGATAAACAATATGAATTTTAATGATTTTTTTACGGCACTTAATGTCAGAAAAAATGGTATGCCGAGATACTTTTTGACACAAAAAGAGATTCAAGCGCTATACTTCTATGTACAAGAAAAAAAGAAGGAGAACACTCCAAATGCTAAGTAATTTAGAACAAATTAAAAGTGCCTATGAAAGCAGAGATTTGGCAACACTCGATGCATTGGCAAATCCGACATACAGAATGATAAATAGAAGAAAAGATTTTCGCTCGGCTTTAATGCTCTCTTGTAATAATTTAGACCATTTAACAAAGATAGATACGGTTGAAGCTGATTGTATTATTTTAAATCTTGAAGACGGAGTGAGCAAAGAGGATAAGCCGTTCGGACTTGTTTTATGTGCCATATTTTTGTCATTTCATAAAAAATGCGATAAAAAACTAGTGGTTCGAGTAAATGCACTTGATGAGGGCGGATATGAAGAGATTACATACTTAAATCAATTCATGCCGGATGCTATTAGAATTCCAAAAATTAGAAACGCAAAGGAAGTAGAATCTGTTTATGAGCTCCTAGATGAAAAAACAGAACTGCACCTATCTATAGAAACAAGTGAAGCTTGGAGTAATCTTGCATCACTTAAAATCAACAAAAGAGTTACTACATTTTATCTTGGTATTTTAGATCTTTTTGCAGATATGAACCTTCCGCAAAGCTTGATTACTATTGAAAACCCGGCTGTGACATATATTTTGTCACACTTTTTGGTTGCATGCAAAAGTATCGGAGTAAAACCAGTCTCTTTTGTATATCAGGAGTTTAGAAATTTAGATGCGTTTGAGAAGTGGATATCTTTAGAAAAAGCCATGGGATATGACGCAAAAGGGTGTATTTCTCCTACGCAAGCCCAGCTTGTAAATAAAAAATTTGCGGATGAAGCGAAAGAGATTGAAAGAGCAAAAAATATAATCAAACTCTTTAAACTCTACAAAGAGCAGGGCATTACAGGTTTTGAAGATGATGAATTCGGTTTTATTGATGAACCGATTTATAAAGGGGCTCTAGCAGTGCTTAATAAAAATGAGCCTAATGTCTAGCCAAATTATAAAAAACATTATATCTTATTAATATCTTTTCACTCGGTCTCGGATATCTGCTGTAGGCATACTCAATAGTCTCTTTTGTAGTATCGTCAAGGACAAAATAGCCACTGTTTTTAAGAAATTTGAAGTCTGTCATATCTCCGTTTGGATGAAGATAAAACTCTACGATATTTACTCTGTTTACATTAATATCTCTTGTAAGATTTACGCTTGCGACTCTGTTTAAGACCTCTTGCGTAATTCTTCTCATAACCTCTTGGTTGTCAATCAAATATTTTTGCTGACCAGGAGTCAGCTTGCCAAACTCATCACCGTAAAGCTCTCTTAAATCCGAATTGCCTATACTGCTGCCGCTGATTTTTTTACTATCTTCTTTTTTAACATCTTGTTCCGATTTATCTTCTTCCATCCAAGCAAGTGGATTTGACTTATTGTTTTCTTCTTTTTTTTCTTTTTTCGGCGGTAACTTTATATATGGCTCAGTCGGTGGGAGTGGCTCGATTTTAGGTTTAGATGTTGCCTCAGAAAGTACCCTTTCTGATTTTTCAAGATTATTTGGCGATTTTTTTACACTATTTTCCTGTTCAGTTTTTTTAGGTTCATATCTTACCGGTGCTCTATTTATAGGTTCTACTATTTTTGTAAGTTGATTTCCTTTTGGCATAAGAGGTGCCATCTCTTGAGGTTTTTTTATAAGTTTCTCTTTTTCATTAGTGTCTTTAACTTTTTTAGGCATCTCTTTAAGTGAAACTTTGATTTTATTCTCTTTAGGTTTTTCAGGTTTTTTGATTTCCGGCATAACGGCTCCGAGAAACCAAAATAGGAGTAAAAACAAAAGATGGATTAAGAGTGCAACAAATAGAGCAAAATATGAGCGATTCAAGCGGTTCCGTTTACTTATAAAATTTTGGGGAATTATAACCAATGTAGATTAATACTACTTTGCTATAATCATATAAAAAAATTAAGGTCATTTTATGAGCATAGACAATTCATTAAAAGCTTTTAAGCAAGCGCAAAATTTAATTCCGGGCGGGGTAAACTCTCCTGTTAGAGCATTTAAGAGCGTGGGCGGAACGCCTATATTTATTGCGGAGGGCAACGGAGCATATTTAACAGACATCGACGGCAACAAATATGTAGATTTCGTACAAAGCTGGGGTCCGCTTCTTTTTGGGCACAGAGACGAATCAATTGAAAAGGCAGTAATAGAAGCCGTAAAACACGGTCTAAGCTTCGGTGCACCGACTCAAGCCGAGAGTGATTTAGCTGAACTTGTTATCTCTATGTTTGATTCAATTGATAAAATCAGATTTGTAAGCAGCGGAACGGAAGCAGTAATGAGCGCAATCCGTCTTGCTCGCGGATATACAAACCGTGATGACATCGTAAAGTTTACGGGATGTTATCATGGGCATAGCGATTCGCTTTTGGTTCAAGCAGGAAGCGGAGCCGCAACTTTTGGAAATCCAAGCTCACCTGGTGTTCCTGCCGACTTTACAAAGCACACTCTTTTGGCAGAGTATAACAATATAGAGAGTGTAAAGAAGTGTTTTGCAGATTCCAAAAATATCGCATGTGTCATTATAGAGCCTATTGCAGGCAATATGGGGCTTGTTCCTGCTGATAAAGAGTTTTTGCATGAGTTAAGAGAGTTGTGCGATGCAAACGGGACTCTGCTTATTTTTGATGAAGTTATGAGCGGTTTTCGTGCAACAGTTCACGGTGCAGAGTCGATAACGGGAGTTAAACCGGACATCGTAACTCTTGGTAAAGTTATCGGCGGCGGAATGCCTGTCGGTGCTTTTGGCGCAAGAGCGGACATTATGGCAAAACTCTCACCCGAAGGACCTGTATATCAGGCAGGTACGCTAAGCGGTAACCCCGTTGCTATGGCTGCAGGACTTGCGGCAATCTCTAAGCTGAAGAAAAATGCACAAGTTATATCGGTTTTAAACGGGCGTGCTAAAAGATTGGTCGAGGGGATGCAAAAAGAGGCATCTGCTTGCGGAATAACTATGCAGATAGATACAAGAGGAAGTATGTTTGGCTTTTTCTTTAACGACAAACCGGTTAAAAACTTTGCCGATGCCTGCAACTCGGATGAGAAGCTGTTTGCAAAATTTCACTCTATGATGCTAAAAGAGGGCTTTTACTTTGCATGTTCACTTTATGAAACCGGCTTTATTTCAACTGCCGTTACGGATGAGATGATTGAAGATACTATTGCGGCTAGTGCTAGAGTTTTTAAAGCGATTACAAATGGCTAAGGAAGAAGAAAAAAAGGAACAAAAAGCTCCTAAAATAAAGCCTATTATTGAAGCGGCAGATAGTCTATCGTTAGGAATTTCCATAGTCGTAGCAGTTCTTATGGGTGTCGGTATCGGCTTATTGCTAAAAAATATTACAGAAGCTCCTTGGACACTATGGATAGGAGTTTTTATAGGTATTGCAGCAGCCATACTCAATGTCTACAAGGCATATGCAAAACAGTATAAAGATTACGAAGAGTTAGCAAAAGAGCCTCGTTATGCGATTAAAAAACAACTTCAAGATGATGAAGATGATGATGACGATAACAAAAAAAACTATTAAACTTATAGTTGTAGCAGAAATTTTTATTCTGTTCACATATCTCATCTCTTTTAAATTTTTTATAAATCTACAAATAGCATTTTTAAGTAGTTTTATTATAATACTAGGTTCAATGTACGCTTATCAAAGAATGGTTAAAAGTGAGATTACTGCACAAAATATAGATGAAAAAAGAGATTTTTACGATGAGTTGGAAGACCCGTATGAACTTTATGATGAAACGCCCATAAATGAAACTCCTGCAGAGGAGCTTGATTTAAAGACAATAGTTGAAGAAGAGAAGAAAAAGATAAAAATTTTTAATTTTGGGGATGTTAAAAAAAGCAGCAAGGCGGGTGTTTCACTCTTTAGGCTCATTCCGTATCTATTTTTGATTTTAGGCTTTATTGCACTTAAAAACAATGAACTCCTAGATATACCTATCTATCTTCCGTCTCTTCTTATCGGTATAATAATAGGTTATATTATTTCAAAAGATCTAATTGAATATTCTGATTAAACATAGATTGCTTCGTCGTAAACTCCTCGAAATGACTGTCATCGCGAGCTTCAAGCGTGGCGATCTAAAAACATAATTGTTCAGAGTCTTCAGTTTAAATAATAAACTTAATAGGTAATCATAGGGATATTTATGGTTATCTTTTTTTGGAAATCTATATAGAAATTCTTATCCGCAGCAAATACTTTCAGCTCATTTATTCTATCTTCATTGACATCTTGCGAACTAACTTCAATAGAGAAAATACTATATTTTTTCTCCTCAAATTTTATATGTTCGCCGACTCTATAAAATATTTTAGTTACTATTTTTTCATTATTTTCATAACATGCGTACATTTTATTTAGTGCTTTTATAAAATTATTTGAGTCAATAATAATTTCAGGAATTGTCGGGTCAAAATCTTTTTCGAAGATAATTTTTGAGTTTATAGAATAAGTTGAGATACATAAATCAACAAGCGTATAAATATTTGTTAATTCACCGATTAGTTTTGGTTTGTTAAGTTTAAAAGAGGGGGCTTGGTAGAGCTTAATTCCAATTTCTTCATCATTTTCGTAACCGACCGTAATCGCAAAAAATCTGTATCGTCCGAAATTTAATTCCAAAAATGTTGTTTTAAAACCAAACGATACACTTGCATATGTAGTCGCAAGGCTAAAAAGCTCTTCCATCGTAACCGAGCCGAGCAAAAATTGTGCTTCTGAGTTGAGTGATATGATTTTTCCGCTTGAACTAAATAATACAAATGGGTTATAATCATATTCGATCCACTGTTGCTCAAAAGTCATTTTTTGCTACTTACTCTTCTATATAATTTTTAAGTTTTCTTCCAACTTTAGGATGTTTTAGCTTTTTAATAGCACTAGACTCTATTTGACGAACTCTCTCACGCGTAACATTAAGCTCTTTGCCTATCTCTTCAAGTGTTCTGTCAGACTCATCATCCATAATTCCAAAACGAAGTTTAATAACCGCTTTTTCTCTCTCATTTAACTGTTCTAAAACATTTTCAATCTGAACTCTTAAATCATCTTTCAATATAGCATCAGACGGAGAAAGCGATGTTTTGTCTTCGATAAAGTCACCGAATCTTCCATCATCTTCACTACCTATCGGAGCTTCAAGGCTTATCGGCTCTTTCGTAATTTTGATAACATTTTTAACTTTTTCAACCGATAAACCGACTTCTAATGCGATAACTTCAACATCAGGCTCTTTGCCGTGTTCTTGTAAATGTTTACGCATAATTTTATTTATACGATTAATAGTTTCTATCATATGAATCGGTATACGAATCGTTCTTGCTTGGTCGGCTATGGCACGAGAAATTGCTTGACGAATCCACCATGTAGCATATGTTGAAAATTTATAACCTTTTTGGTATTCAAACTTATCAACTGCTTTCATAAGACCGATGTTGCCCTCTTGAATAAGGTCAAGGAAAGGAAGTCCTCTGTTTGTATATCTTTTTGCAATAGATACGACAAGTCTTAAATTTGATTTTGCCATTCTTGTTTTTGAAATTTCAGATATATTTTTCCCGCGTTTAATTTGCTCTAAAATATCTGCAAGTTTTTCGGGTTCCATGCTAAAACTATTTTTTGAAGCCTCTTTTGTTTGTACAAGTTTTTTAATCTCCATATATGTACTAACCATAGTAGCCTCAGGAACCATACTTGCAATATCTTCTTTGGTTAAAACACAAATTTTTTCAACTAAAACTTTATGATTTGCTTTTAGTGTTGCATTAAAAAGCGGAAGCTTATACTCCAATCTTTTTAGCTCTTTATCATACCCTTCATCACTTTTAAGCGCAGTTTCCATCGCTTTTACAAGTTCGTTAATTAGTTTTGAGGTTGGTCCCAGATCTAATAAACTCTCTTTTAGGATTTTCTTTTTGTATGTTAATGTTAAAAAATATAAAACAGTATCAAGAGACGGCTCTCCCTCTATGTCTTCAGGTATTTTTTCAACAAGTTTTACCCACTCTTTTTTTGCTTTTTCCAATGCTTTGAAGCTAATTGTTACTTTTTCAACTCTGGTTTTATCTTTTGCGGTTAATGTTTTTTCAACTTCAACCTCTTCACTATCTTCATTTTCTTCATCTTCATTTACATCTAAATCATCGCTATCTTCTTTTTCATCTTCAAAACTCTTAAACAGCTCTTTAACTCTTCTCTCACGGTTAATTAGAGGCTCTTTATAATCTAAAATAAAATCAATTAGATATGGAACGGAACATATAGCATCTATAATTATGCTCTCTCCGTTTTCAATTTTTTTGGAAATCTCTATCTCTTCCTCTTTTGTTAAAAGCGGGATTTGCCCCATTTCGCGAAGATACATACGAACAGGTGAGTCGGATCTCGACCACTCTAAGAGTTCATGCTCTTTTAAAATATCAAAATTATCAGTTTCGTTATTTTCAATCATCTTTCTTTGAGCACTTTTTCTAGCCTCAGCTTCTTTATCGTTAAGAAGTTTTGCATGTTCGGATGATGTGTAAATACATGCTTTGTGTTTTTGTATAAGTTTATGAATACTGCTTGCTTGTGCAGAAGTAGGTTGTTTATCAAAAAGTTCTATTAACGACTCATATGTTAAACACTCTTTTGGTTTTTGATTTGCAAAGAATGTTTCAATAGCTTTGTTGAGTTCTTTAGCTGTCATATAAAATACACCTTGTTGGTTCGATAAGATTTTTTAAAGGTGGATTATACCCAGATAGTCTTAATATGCGCTTTTTAAAATGTTGGAACATAGATTGCTTAATAGTGAAAAAATAGATTTAAAAGGTATTTTATGCAGAGCGGATACTATAGTTCGGCAGCAGGGATGGTTGCTCAATTCAATCGCCTTGATACTATTTCAAACAACCTTGCCAATGTAAACACGGTCGGTTTTAAAGAAGACAATCTTGTGGTCGGCGATTTTTTGCGTTTATACAAAGAGGCAAGGGATGAACTGCCAAATGCAAATCACACAAAAGAAGCCGCTCAATTTTTAAATAGAGCTATGAATAAAGCTCCGCAAATCGTAGATTCATACACTGACTACTCTGTCGGAAATATGGAAAAAAGCGATAATCCTTTAGATATGGCATTATCAAAGGAGGGGCTATTCTTTTTGGTTAAGACTCCGGAGGGAGTAAGACTTACAAGAGACGGTTCGTTTACTAAAGACGAGGAGGGCAAACTGATAACAAAAGAGGGTTATGAAGTTTTGCCTAGCGACTATTTTTCAACAAATCAGCCCATAGTTTTTAATCCTGAAGACAATATTGTTCAAGTGGATAAAAACGGGCAAATATTTACAGATGTGCCAAATAGTGCAAAATTTACGGCAAGCTCCAAGATTTTTATAGCGCAACCGGACAATATTGCGATGCTTAAAAAAGAGGGAAACAATCTTTATAGATACGACGGCGCGACCGAACTTGAAAGTATAGATGGAAGCGGCGCTCTTAGACAGGGTTTTATAGAAAAAAGCAATGTAAATGCCGTAAAAATGATGACGCAGATGATAGAAACCAATCGTTTAGTCGGTATGTATCAAAAAGCGATGGATACACAGATGAATGATATGAACCGTGATGCAATTGAAAAAATTGCTAGAAAATCTTAAGGAGTTTAGACCATGATGCAATCACTATATACTGCCTCGACCGGAATGTTGAGTATGCAGACACAGATAGATACTACGGCGAATAATATTGCCAATGTCAATACGATAGGTTTTAAAAAATCTCGTGCAGAGTTTGCGGATCTTATGTACAAAGTTATGGAATACGCCGGTACCTCTACGAGTGATGTCAGTAAAAGTCCTACCGGAATAGAAGTCGGTCTTGGTTCAAGACCTACGGCTATCAATAAAATATTTTCCGAAGGCAGTTTAAAGCAGACGGACAATCAACTAGACATTGCGGTTACAGGCAGAGGTTTTTTCAAACTTGAACTCCCTGACGGAACCGAGGTTTATTCAAGAAACGGCGCATTTAAAATTGATGCCGACGGTATAGTGGTAAATAGCGAAGGTTACAAACTAGTTCCCGAAGTCGTTATTCCGCCTGATGCTACAAATGTAAGCATCGGTACGGACGGAACGGTAACAGTCGTTCAAACCGGTCAAACGCAAGCGACGCAGATAGGTCAATTATCGTTAACAAACTTTGTAAATCCTGCAGGTTTGCATTCTATGGGAGATAATCTATATATCGAAACGGACAGTTCAGGTCAACCGGTAGAGGGAACACCGGGTTCAGACGGACTCGGAGTAATAAGACAGGGATTTGTCGAACTTAGCAATGTCGAGCTTGTCGTTGAATTAACCGACCTTATTACAGGTCAAAGAGCTTATGATTCAAACTCAAAAGTAATCACGACAAGTGATGAAATGCTTCAAACCGTAAACGGATTAAAAAGATAATAACTACATAAAAGCAGCTTGATACGAATTAATATCAAACTGCTTTATACTCCTTTTAGAAAACTAAAATCTCATTTTAGCTATAATCACAAAATTATTTTAAATATAGTTAGGAATTTATATGCAAAAAGCAAATATTGACGGCAAAGTTTGGAGATTCGGTAAAGATATAGATACGGACTTAATCATAGCGGCTCGTTACTTAAACACTTCGGTACCCGAAGAGTTGGCTAAACATGTTATGGAAGATGCAGATCCGGAGTTTGTCTCTAAAATGAGCAGAGGCGATGTTATAGTTGCGGGTGAAAATTTCGGTTGCGGAAGTTCTCGCGAACACGCTCCTATAGCACTCAAAGCTGCCGGTGTAGCTGCAGTTATCGCTCCGACTTTTGCAAGAATATTTTATCGCAACGCATTTAATATGGGGCTTCCTATATTTGAGCTTAAAGAGAGTGCCGAGATAGCCAAGGGTGATGAGATAAGCGTCGATATGAATAACGGAACTATTACAAATAAAACTTCAAGCAAAGTATATAGCTTTATTCCGATTCCGGCATTTATGCAAGAGCTTATAGATGCGGGCGGACTTATGAACTATGCACAAAATGAA
>CAYHRD010000042.1:0-13003 GCA_964358925.1 uncultured Sulfurimonas sp. | reverse complement strand
CCCCAATTTTATCGCCGGCTTGAGCAGGCTCTAAGATAACTTTATGATGCCAGCAATGCATACCAGAGACCGGATCCGGATGCGGAGCTGCCACGGCATTTTGCCATGAACCGCTAAGTCCGTCCCACCAGATATTTCCGCTGTCTCTGTTATAGTTTGCAAATCTCTCGGCTTTAAACGGTTTGATACCCTCTACATATTTGAGTTTACCGACTTTACCGTCCATCTGAACTTCTGCCGTAGGAACACCAAAACTATTGATTCCGGCTTTTCCGCTATAATCTTCAATCTTAATCTGCGCTCCGTCTTTACCCACATTGTCTACAGGATGAGCAATAAATTTAGGGTCATTTATATTTCTTTGTACTGCTTTTGGATCCACTTTGCCATCGCTTACACCATTTGGAATTGATACGGAGTTAGTCAATTTCCAGCGTCCGCCGTGGTGTGAACAAGCAAGTGTTCCCGGAAGTACACCCTCCGTAGGAATTGCCATTGCTACAAAGTGACCTGATTCTAAACCGGTTAAGCTGTCAACGATTTTAACACGGATAGCATCACCGCGTTTAAATCCTTGTCTCTTCGCATCCAAAGTTGAAATCCAAATCGGGTCATGATTTTGAGAAATCTCCATCAAATGTTTAGAGTTAGCAGAACGGGTATGGATATTGTAAGGCAGACGGAAAACCGTATTTAATGCATACGAGTTCTTCTCCGTCATAAAAGAGTGGTTTACATGCGATACGATATGAACCATCTCTTTTTTCTCTTTATCATTTCTCGGATAGAACGGAATAGCATATTCAGGCCATTTCCAATCATCTGCCATCCACTCACAGAAGAAGTCAAGTTTTTTGTCAAGCGTCTCAAAACCTTCCATTTTCTTGCCGTCGATTTCTATACCGAAAGGTTTCTTTTTACCGTCATGTTCAGCCGTCATAACACCTGTTCGCTTGTCGATATGAACATGCTTTTTATCATATTTATGACCGTGAGAGATGTAGTTCTCGCCGTCATCTTTTATCTCACGCTCTTGTGCAGAATAGATATTATTCTCTTCCATCCATGCACCGTAATCTCTTAAATATTCATATACCGGATATTCAGAGTTTTTGTATCTCTCATCTGCCGTCGCCGTAGCCTTTAGATTCGGTAGGTTGTCGCCAAATGCAGCATCATACCACTCTGCAATCGTTACAGGTTTACCAGGATTTTTCTTAGATTCCCACATCTTTTTGATACCAAGTTTTCCTGTCGGATCTATATAATTTACACACAGCTCAAACCAGAACTCATTATCTTCCCATACTTCGCCTAAGCCGCCTTTAATATGAGCTTCAAGTGTAGCGCGAGCAGGATTTTTAGGTTTCCATCCAGCTCTTTCCAATGCTACTCTTAAAACCGGCTGACGGAAAGATGTCCATCTTGCAGGCATCGTAGCCTCAGAGTGTTGGTCGTGTCTCTCACCCGCCAAACCGACAGGTAAGATATAATCCATATACCAGTTTGTCTCACTCCATACAGGAGAGAGATTCATAGTAAGTTCCATTTTTGACTCATCTTTTAGAGTCTCTATCCATCTAAATCCATCCGGATTAATCCATACAGGATTATACATACGAGGAATATAAACGGATAGTTTTTGAGGAACTTTCAGTCCTTTTGCTATCCATTTTTCCTGCCATTCCGTATCTGAGAGAAGATGCGGTAAAAGATATGACATTTCATAATTAGATAAAGGCCATTCCGGCGGATATGTAAGCTCATTATAAACATCAACTTTCGGTATATCCGCACCGCGCATACCTTGACCTACCGTTGAACTACCGCCTTTACCAGATACGGATATAACATGCCAGTGATGGAAGAATGTACCGCCCTCGGTTCCGATTGCACCGCGAAGAGCAAGCGCAAAATAACCTGTACGACCACCCATCCAGCCACCGCGATTTCCTGCAGCAGATGCTCTCCAGAAATATGTTGATATTGAAGTTCCGGCCCATATAAACATATCATAAAGCGCTTCAAGCTTATATGCAGGAACATGTGTCTCTTTAACGGCAAAGTCTAAAGTATATGGAGCATAAAGCTCTTTTAGAACACTCAAGAATGTATTAAAATCGTCCCCTGCAGGCATTTTAGAGATATACCCTTTGCTTACCATAAACTGTAAATATTTTTTATTATCTAAAAATACTTCCCAGTTTATCCACTTCTTAACAAAAGCTTTATCAACTTTATTTTCATTTAAAATTCTTTGCGTCAGATAGAGGTAAATAGCAGGTTCGGTACCCGGCCATGCAGCTATCCAAAGATCTGCCATGCCGGCAGAGTTTGAGAGACGAGGATCCATAACGACCATCTTTGCACCCTTTGCTCTTGCATCGGCAATAAATGCGGCAGATTGAGCAAAATAGTGACCGGCGTCAGCAGCATGCGATGAATTTAAAAAAATTAATTTAGCATTTGCCCAATCGGGAGATGTTCTATCGTCATTTGCAAACTGAATAGTAGGTGTACGACCGTTTGATGAACAGATGTTAGTATGTGAATTGTAAGCATCTAATCCCAATGTATGCCAAATAGCCGGAACGAAACCGTTTTCATTTGGACGACCGACATGGAACATAACTGATTTTTTTGAAATCTCATCACCTTTTTCTATAGTTTGAGCCATTTTGTTACCGATAGTAGTCATTGCCTCATCCCAAGTAGTACGAATCCACTTACCCTCTCCGCGAGCAGAACCCGGAGCGCGTTTAAGCGGGAATGCTATACGATCAGGATCATACATTTGAGATTGTGCAGCATAACCTTTTGCACAGTTACGACCGCGGCTTCCCGGATGGTATGGATTACCCATATACTTTTTAACCGTAAAGGTTTTTTTATCAACCCACGCAGTCAAACCACAAGAAGCTTCACAGTTTGAACATGCAGTAGCAACGATAGTATAGTCATTTACTTCAATACCCTTAGGATTTGACTCGCTTCTTACGCCATGACGGTCTATACCGCCTCTTTTCCAGTCGTTACCGTCTAACTCTTTAAAATCATTCCATTCATTCATTGGAGGATAAAACGATAAAGAGCCCGGAGTATTTGTAAACTTACTCTCTTTTACGGAATCTGCAACAGCGTCCGATGTAAAAACACCCTTTACAATAGTTGCACCCGCAACCGTAAATGCAGCACCTTTTAAAAATGTTCTTCTACTTTCTAAATACATTCAATTTTCTCCCTAACTCATTGGTAATAATTGTGGAATCATTAGCCATACATGTTTAACTATAGCCAAACCGACTAACGCTAAAATAGCAGCTAATTTTAAAATACTATCACTTTTGCTTGTTCTGCTTAATACGATAAATAACATCGGTAAAATATATGTCATCCACTGACCTATCCAAAACATAACTGAGTATTGTCCGCCGCTTTTGACATAATCAATAGTAGCCGCAACCTCTTCTGCTTTCATCGGCCCGAATATATACTCGGACATATAGATAATAAACGCCATTAATGCACTTAGTCCAAGAACAACACTCAGAGAGTTTTTTGCTTCATCGCTAAGCTTGTTTCCGCCCATCAGAATCATAAATGCAGAACCTGAAAGAAGAGCAGCTAAAATCATTTGAGCCGATTCCGTAGGCATTTGCCATAATTCACGAGCCGTACACTGAGCCATTAGACCGGCAGTATAAAGTGTAACCGGAATTGCGAGGATAGTTGTCCAAAGCAATATTTTGTCAAACATTACATCATCTTTTTTATATGCTAGATATCCTAAAAAAGTCAAAAGACCCAAAAATGTTGAAGCCATAAAAGAACCTATTGCTATTGCAGATGTCCAGTTTGAATAAACAAATATATGCCACATTCTAAACGGCTGATGTAAATCCGCAAGTGTAAACAACAAGAAGATATTGATAAACACAAAAGCAACTATTGCCGTCGGTAATCTCAACTTTCCTGCTTGCTCAGGATACATTCTAAGAAGCATAAAAAGCATAAAGATAACACCTGTTCCTATACTCTTAGCCCACATATTTACCGTAACCAACCAAGGCCACACTATTCCCGGTATTGCTGCATCTAGGGTAACTACAGCATTCGTTGCTGCTAATATTTCATGTGCCATTAGTGCTGTCCTCCTATTGGAAGTGTTGTAATTTTGTTAAACAATGAGTGTCCGTTTATTCTATGAGAAGCAAGCGGGTTAAGAGTAACATTTCCGCCACCCACATAGAAGTGATGAGGATTTGTTCCTTTTTCAGGTTTACGAACTTGAACTCCACCTTGATGAATTTGAATATATTTAGAGATATTTGAAGTCGGATCATCTAAATCACCAAAAATATTTGCCTGAACAGGACATGCAACAACACAGGCAGGCATCATCGATGAAGCCACGCGGTGAGCACAGAATGTACATTTGTCGGCGGTTTGCGTTTGAGGGTCAATATAAATTGCTCCGTAAGGACAAGCCATAACACAACCGGCACAACCGATACAACGCTCTTTGTCGATATTTACTATACCGTTTTCTAAATAGTGAAGCGCACTAACCGGACAGATTCTCTCACACGGTGCATTTTCACAATGATTACATCTTAGCGGTGTAAATGTTCTTCTTGTTTCAGGAAAAGTTCCTACATCTACATATTTAACACGAAGTCTCCATGTACTTAGCGGAACTTCATTTTCCACTTTACATGCGACCTCACACCCTTTACATCCCATACATAGATGTAAATCAACCAGGAAGCCTAATTGCATATATTCTCCTTATAGCCCTTGTATAGACAAATTTTAGTTAATCTTTTTTACTGATATTACTCACTATAGATGAGCAAGCTCACCCATAGCGACAGGGACAAAACTGTCCCTTGCAACCCCCTAAAGCTACTCACATTTTATGTGAGAGATTAGAAGAAACCCTTATTTTGCAAGTTTTATGAATTCTTACTTTTTAAATAGTACCTATATAAAGCTTAAACTTGTTATAAAAATGTGATAATTTTATAATATTTTTTATTCGCTGGGAATATTTGGGTTATTAATTAGACTCAAAATGACCAAAGGAAACACCTCTAGCCATTCAGATTTTTGTGCGGTAAACTAATTTATTTGCGAAGTCTGACTCTAACTGAAAGCTCATGTGCGGTTAATCCTTCCGTTTTTGCGATTAATGCACACTCTTCGCCTATCTCATTTATTGCCTTAGAGCTAAAAGAGATAATCGATGTCTTTTTCATAAAATTTTCAACTCCGAGCGGAGAGTAAAATTTGGCAGTTCCTCCGGTTGGCAGAGTATGGTTTGGACCTGCTACATAATCACCTACCGCTTCAGGAGTATTGTGTCCTAAAAATATTGCTCCGGCATGCTTTATAAGCGGCAGAAGTTCAAAAGGAGAGAGTGTTGCTACTTCTAAATGCTCAGGCGCGATTTCATTCATCAGCTTAATTGCTTCTTCCATATCGGTTGTTACGATTATCGCCCCTCGCTCCTCTATAGACTTTCTTGCTATCTCTTGACGAGGTAGTTTTTTTAGCCAATTTTCAAGTTCAACTTTTACCTCATCGGCTAACTTTTGTGAGGGAGTTATTAAAATTGAGCTTGCCATCTCGTCATGCTCTGCTTGAGAGAGCATATCAATTGCCAAATGCGACGGGTTTGCGCTATCGTCCGCAAGTATGCCTATCTCGCTCGGTCCTGCAATCATATCAATATTTACATCGCCAAAAACCATCTTTTTTGCTGTTGCAACAAAAATATTTCCCGGTCCCGTGATAACATCGACTTTTGGAATAGTCTGGGTACCGTATGCCATAGCTGCAATAGCACTGGCACCTCCGACTTTATAAACTTCACTTACTCCGCACAAATGACAAGCCGCAAGCAAAAGTTCATTCGGCTCATTGTCCGGTGTCGGCGTACAAACTACTATCTTCTCAACCCCTGCAACCTGAGCCGGAATAACATTCATAAGAAGCGAAGAGGGATAAGCTGCTTTTCCGCCCGGTATATAAAGTCCGGCGCTATCGACAGGAGTGACTCTTTGACCCAAAATCGTTCCGTTTGGCTCATCGTCAAACCAAGATCTCGGTTTTTGTTTCTCATGGTATATCTTAATTCTATTATATGCCAAATGTAGAGAGCTTTTTAGCTTTTCATCAAGATTTGCATAAGCCCGACTCATAGACTCCGTTGAAATTTTTAAATCTTCATCACTCTTTGGAGTCCACTTGTCAAACTTAGCAATATGTCGTTTAAGTGCCTCATTTTTATCGCTTTTTATTTCACCGATAATATTTCCGACTATCGCACTAACAGAGGCTATATCCATCTTGCCCCGCCCGAGAAGCTCGTCAAATTCAGCTTTAAAATCAGTACTTTTTGAATTTGTAAAAATCATTTTTTCTTTTTTTCCTTATTAAACTCTTCTTTAACGATAACCAATGCTTTTAAGAAATTTTCGGCATCCATAGCGCCCATTAACGGTTGATACATAGGTTCTGCATTCGGCTCTAAAAACCATATTGCAGGAGTACCGGGTCGCCACAGCTCTTTGGGCATATAATCGTTTTCATCGCTATAAGAGATTATTGAGATAAAATTTTTATTAAGTTCTTCTGCAACTCTTTTATCTTTAAATGTAGTTTCATCTAAAATTACACAATATTTGCATGAGTGTCTTGATGATACAAAAAGTATCGGCTTGTTCACTTTTTTTGCTTCTGCAACTCCACTGTCGAAATCTTTTGCCCACTTTATTTCCGAAGCCGTAAGAGTAGCAATACTCAACATTAAATATATAAAAATTTTACCCATGTTTTTTTACCTTTGAAAGAAGTTCTTTAGCGCATTCCAATGCACTTTTATCAGTTACATCTATAACAACATCCGCCAAAGCCTTATACTGAGGCAAACGCTCGTTATAAAGCTCTCTTGCCTTTTTTAAGTCCTCTAAAAGCGGTCTTTTTTTAAGTTTTTTTACAGCGTTTGGGTGAGAACTTATTCGTTCCAATATTTTATCAAACGGGGAGTCTAAAAAAACGACTATTCCGATATTTTTTAAATTTTTCTGTTTATAAAATCCGCCGCCGGTTGATATAAGACTATTTTTAACGCTTTTTTCAAGCCAGTGTGAAACTTTTTTCTCTAAAGACCTAAAATACTCTTCTCCGCTATCTGCAAATATTTTTTTTACAGTTTTATTCTCCATACTCTCTATAAGGTCATCAGTGTCTACGGATACATAATCTGAGAGCTTGATTACTTCACGGGCAACACTGCCCTTCCCTACACCCATAAACCCTATTAAAATAATATTTTTCACTTCTACTTTTCTACTTTCATTGTAAACATGCTCATATCAAACTCCGGTTTTGTTTTTATGATTTTTGTATAAATCAAAATTGGAATAACAATATTGTACTCTAATATTGCCATACTCATTATAAACGAGAGAGCAAATATAGGTAAAATGCTCGGAATGAAAAAAGAGATAATAAAACCTACTAAAGAGATTATAAAAAGTACAAACTGTGCAGTTGCTAATTTTTTATTTATCATTTCATTCATCGTCGGGATAGTCATATAACCTTTAGCATTTAGATGAAACCATACCAAAAACGGAACTATTTTATATAACATTCCCGACATGATTGAAAAAATAAATCCGCCGCCTATTAAAATCGATACTATAACTATATATTTCCCGTCGAAAAAATCATTAAATGCCCAAGAAAATGTACCCAAAGTCATAAAAATAGCCGCACTTCTCCAGTACCAAACTGTTACATCGCTTACCTTGCGGCGGCGGGCATCTAATTTAAGATAAACAGTTGTTGAAAATGCCCAAAAAAACATAGCTACCCATATTTTTGCGATTGTACTATATGACTCAGCAAATATATTTAAAACAAGCCATAACAGAAGTCCGCTAGTTATGAGCCATACGACTTTTTGTTTGCAAAATCTCTTAAATCTCGGTGCGACATAAAACATCGGCAATACATGAAAAGCTACGCCGATAATCAAAACTCCGGCAAAACCGAAAATTGCCCAAACGCTATGGATATTTGCAAATAGCCCATGCAAATCGGAAAACTTGCCGATTCCGTAAGATGCTAAAAGGTGCATCCCCATCAACACTATGATGAAAGCAAAAACTAAACTCGTAATCATCGCACGCACGCTTGCCGTTACATTTATAACGCCTCTAAATGCAATCAACATTGAGATAATTACCGTTAAAAAACCGCCGCCAAGCAGAAGTGACGAGACCAAAATCAATTTTGATATATTTAACCACAACCCAAAAATCATCGAAAAAGTACCGAGCAACATAAGAGTATATGAAATTTTAGAGATTATACCGACTTTTGAAATTTTCACTCCGGCTAAAACAGGAAGCATTTGAAAGAGCGCACCAAACATTACAAAGCTTAAAAAACCTATAGTTATAGCATGCGTAATTACGATGCTTTCAATCGAGTATCTACTGGCTAAAACTTGAGCGTCACTTAAAAATATTAAAATCCCCGCTAAAATAGCAAAGAGAGGTGCCGTCACAAAGAATCTAATCGGTGCCGATATGGGCGGTGCCTGATCTACCGATAATCCGTCAAATTCCATATCTTTTTCCTCTGCTTACTGGGCAATCATTGATTTCATCATATCTACTATGCGGTCAGATTCTGCGCTTAAGTGCTGCTGAGCCATAGTGTAGAGCATCTGTTCCTCTTTCATATTGTGCTGCTGCATTAAAATCATTAATGTTTCGCTATTGCCGAAAAATTTATCTTTATCTTTAGCCTCTATTGCCTTACCCATCTCTGCTATTAAGTTTCTCATCTGGGCATGTTCATGTCTCATCATAGCAGTAGGACCTTGCGTCATGCCGGTTTTTTGCTCAAACTCTAAAAACATAACTCGTTCTTCCATTTGAAAATGTCTCTCGGTTGATTTTGCAAACTCTTCATATGCATCTTTTGCACTCTCTATTGATTTTGCTACCGCATCTTCCATATTTGCAAATAGTTCGTCACAACGACCGTGATCCATACTTAAATACTCTTTTATCGTACTCATTGTTAAGCCTTGTTTATCTTTTTTTCGTATTATATTAAAAATAGTTTTAAGAACAATTACTATAAATCAATAATTTATTAAATTTGTATTTAAAGAGCTTTTTACTATAATGGCATTTTTTAATTTCAATAGGAAAAATAATGAATAACAAAAAGTTAATTACACTCGGTTTCGCTTCTATAACGGTTGCTCTTGCCTTGCTGTTTTCTACGAATCTATTTGCTGCCGCTCAAGAGAAAAAAGGGAGCAAAGATGCTTCAAGACTTGAGTCTTTGGCAAAGTTTACAAAAGTTATCAGTATTGTCGAACAATACAATGTCGATAATGTGACGATTGAAGAATTAATGGACAAAGCACTTGACGGCATGATGAACAATCTTGACGCTCACTCGAACTATCTAACGCAAAAAGAGTATAAAAATTTAAAAGTTCAAACAAACGGGGAGTTCGGCGGACTTGGAATTACCGTAGGGATAAGAGACGGTGCCATCACTGTTATCGCTCCTATCGAGGGAACTCCGGCCGATAAAGCAGGCATAAAATCCGGAGATATAATTCTTAAAATCAACGAAGAATCTACTCTAAATATGACAATTGACGATGCCGTTGCAATTATGAGAGGCAAAATCGGCGCTCCGATTGATTTGACAATAGTAAGAGAGGGAGAAACAAAACCTCTTAAGATTAAGATAGTGAGAGCAAATATCACGATAGAATCGGTATATGCCAAATCTATAGGCAATGATATTCAGTATATCCGCGTAACTAGTTTCGATAAAAAAGTTATCGGCGAGGTTACTAAAGCTATTAAAAAGAGAAAGTCTACGACTAAGGGAATTATTCTTGATTTAAGAAACAACCCGGGCGGACTTCTTGACCAAGCTGTCGGACTTGTAAATATATTCGTTGACAAAGGCAACATTGTTTCTCAAAAAGGCAGAAATAAAGCTGATGATGAAATTTATACGGCAAAACCGGAAAATACTTTAACCGGAGTGCCTTTAGTCGTACTCGTAAACGGCGGAAGTGCCAGTGCGAGCGAAATCGTAAGCGGGTCGTTGCAAGATCATAAACGCGCTATTGTAGTCGGTCAAAATACATTCGGAAAAGGAAGTGTTCAAGTCGTGCTTCCCGTAACTGAAGATGAGGCGATTAAGCTTACGATTGCAAGATATTATCTTCCAAGCGGACGAACTATTCAAGCAGTTGGCGTAAAGCCTGATATCGTAGTTTTTCCGGGTGAGATAAATACGACTAAAAACGATTTCGCATTAAAAGAGGCTGATCTAAAGAAGCATTTAAAAGAAGAGTTAGAGAAAGTTGACGGAAAACAAGGGAAAGATGAATTACTAGAGGATTCAAAACTTATCATAACCGATGAGACGATGAATAAAGATAGTCAGCTTAAAACAGGTGTTGACATTTTAAAAGCTTTAATTATTACAAAAGGATTATAAACAGATGGAAAAAAGAGAACTGCTCTATGAGGGAAAAGCAAAAAAACTATTTTCAACAGATGATGAGAACCTAGTTATATCAGAATTTAAAGACGATTTAACCGCATTTAACGGAGAAAAAAAATCTAGTGAAGCCGGTAAAGGTGCCCTAAATAACAAAATTTCGACAGAACTTTTTAAACTTTTAGAAGCAAACGGCATACAGACTCACTTTGTTAAAATGCTAGATGACAACCATATGTTACATACTAAAGTAAATGTAATATTGATTGAAGTAATCGTTCGTAACATCGCAACCGGAAGCCTTACTCGCAATCTTGGAATTAAAGACGGTACAGTTCTTCCATTTACTTTGGTTGAGTTTGACTATAAAAATGATGCTCTTGGAGACCCAAAACTTAATGATCAGCACGCGCTTATCTTAGGTCTAGTTGACTATCAAGATGAACTTGACAAGCTTAGAAGAATGGCTAGACAGGTAAATGACATACTCAAGCCTTATTTTGCAGACAAAGGTTTAAAGTTGGTTGATTTTAAACTTGAATTTGGAAAAGACAAGAGCGGCAATATTATTCTCATTGATGAGATTAGTCCTGACAATTGTCGTTTTTGGGATATGGAGAGCGGTGAGAAGATGGATAAAGACAGATTTCGTCAAGGTTTGGGCGGTCTAAAAGTGGCTTACGAGCAAGTTCTAAACCGTATACTAGGTAAATAAGCACTAGCGTTAAAATAAAATTAAGGAATAATAGATGAAAGTAGTTGTAAATGTATCTTTAAAAGCAGGTGTTTTAGATTCTCAAGGTAAAGCGGTGCATCATGCGCTTGAGTCTTTACACTTTAATAATGTCAGCAATGTTCGTGTAGGAAAACAGATAGTATTCAATCTCGACGAGAGTGATGAGAAAAAAGCAATGGCAGATGTTACAAAAATGTGCGAGGATCTTCTTGCTAACACCGTAATCGAAGATTATGCAATCGAGCTAATCAAATGAAAGTAACGATTTTACAGTTTCCGGGTACAAACTGCGAGTATGACACGCAGAACGCATTTAAATCTTTAGGAGCCAAAACTGAAATTTTGTGGCATAAATCTGAAGTTGTGCCAGAGGGTACGGATTTACTAGTCGTTGCCGGTGGCTTTAGCTACGGTGATTACCTAAGAAGCGGTGCTATCGCAAAATTCAGTCCCGTTATGCAAGCCGTGACTAAATATGCAAAAAACGGCGGAAAAGTTTTAGGCATATGTAACGGCTTTCAGGTTTTAACGGAAGCCGGTCTACTTCCAGGTGCACTTAAGCGAAACGAGAGTCTGCACTTTCTATCGAAACATCACAATCTAAAAGTCGTAAACAACGACAATATTTTTTTAGAAAAACTTCATAACGGCGATATCGTAAATATTCCTATTGCACACCATGACGGAAATTACTATATAGATGAAAATGGGTTAAAAGAGTTGTATGAGAACAATCAAATTCTTTTAAAATATTGCGATGAAGAGGGAAATGATAAAAATCCCAACGGAAGCGTAGACTCAATAGCAGGCGTTTGCAACAAAGAAAAAAATGTTTTCGGACTTATGCCTCATCCTGAGAGAGCTATGGAGAAACTTCTTGGAAGTAATGACGGTATTAAAATGCTACAAGGGTTTTTGCAAGCGTGAAAACCTTTCTCTTACTATGGATGCTTCTATGCACAACTCTGTTTGCAAGTCCGACCGATGCACCGGAGGCAGACAACCCTGCCAATACACAAAGTATCGCAAATTCTAGCGAAGCAGAAGCACAAGAAGCGGCAAAAGTCATCTACTTAAGTTATGAAAAAATTCCATCAAGAGTTTTAAAGGGTGAGATATTTGAAGTAACTATTAAAACTATCTCTACCGTTAAAAATTTTATAGACATAAAATATGAGCTCTCAAATTCTAAAGGTTTAAAACTTTTAAACAACTCTCCGACTAGAAGCATAGAGTCCAAATACTATTATGAAACTTTTTATTTTATAGCAACATCCGAAAATGCCGCTCTTCCTGATTTTACGGCTATCTTGATAGACAAAAATAATGCACACTATGCAACTACGACTCTAGCAGGTGAAAAACTAAATGTTATCTCACTAAATCCGAGCAAAGACTTCTCAAATATAGTAGCAAGCTCTTTTGAAATTGTAGAACATAAAACTACAAGCTATGACGCAACTCGAAACATAGTAGTATTTGTAGCCACTGCAACAAACTGTGACATCTCTGCTCTTAAACTGCACAATGTTTACAAGCAGGGAACAGAATCCATCACGGAGTCGCACCTTGACTCTAAAATCATCTATTACGCCATCATAGATAAAAAAGTAGAAAATTTATCATTCTCATACTTCAACATAACTAAAAATAAATTTATAACTATCGACTTACCGATAGTCGTAAACGACGACAGCGTTACAACAC
>CAYHRD010000041.1:0-13008 GCA_964358925.1 uncultured Sulfurimonas sp. | reverse complement strand
GTCATTGAGATTGCCGCGCTTCGCTCGCAATGACAAGCGCGGCAATCTCAATGACAATGTTACACTTGTCACTGCGAGGAACGAAGTGACGCGGCAGTCTTTACGGCAAAGTTAATCCTACTCATGCCTTAGTGCGTCTATGGGGTTTAGCCGTGCCGCCTTTCTTGCCGGAAAAAATCCAAATACTATTCCGACTAAGGTTGAGAACAAAAAAGCCACAATAACTATAAAAGTGTTAAAAATAAGCGGCAAATCAAAAAAGAGCGTAATTGCAATTCCCGCACTTATTCCAAAGATTATGCCGATAACTCCGCCAAGTGAGGAGAGAACGACTGCTTCAACTAAAAACTGAAGCAAAACTTCTCTCTCAAGCGCTCCGATAGCTAGTCGTATGCCTATTTCACGAGTTCTTTCGGTAACTGAGACGAGCATAATGTTCATAATGCCGATACCGCCCACTAAAAGGCTAATAGCGGCAACCGCTCCAAGCAAGACGGTGAGCATCTGCGTTGTTGAAGAGAGTGTTTGAATCATTTCGCGCATATCGCGGATAGTAAAATCATTCTCTTCCCCGACTTGAATCCTGCGTCTCTCCTGCAAAAGTGAGGTTATGGATGTTTTAACACTCTCAATAACCACGGAAGAACTCGCCGAAATCATAATCCTTGATATCTCCTGATTTCCGCTGACTCTGCGTTGGAACATTCTAATCGGAACAACGATGATATTGTCCTGATCCATTCCAAACATCGAAGCACCTTTAGACTTAAGCAGCCCTATTACTTCGCAAGAGAAGTTTTTAAGTCTTATTGACGCTCCTATGGGGTCTCCGCTGTCAAATAGCTCCTTTCTTACCGTCTCACCGATTACGCAAACTGCTTTTCCTCCTTGAAGTTCGGCTCCTAAAAAGTTTCTCCCTGATGCAAATACCCAATCTTTAACAATAAAATAGTCATTATTTGTTCCCTCGACCGTTGCAGAGTGATTTTGATTACCGAATACTGCTTGCATAGAGTTTGAGCCGACGGGTGCAACCCCGCGAATATTATCAACCTCTCTTTTTAGAGCGTCTACATCGTTATGCGTGAATCTTCTAGCCGTCAAATCAGTACTCGGAGGTCCTTGTCGCTGTTGCCCGGGCATAATAATCAGTATATTTGTTCCAAGCTTAGAAATACTATGTGAAACATAAGCAGTCGTTGCATCTCCAAGCATTACCATAGCAATAACCGAAGCGATGCCTATGACTATCCCTAAGGTTGTAAGCGCTGAACGCATAGCGCTTCTGCGAATCTCGCGAAGTGCAAGTAAAAAGGCATTCCAAATCATAACGGTACCTTTCTCTCATATCTGCCGTCAATTTTGCCGTCTCGAAAATGGACTGTTCTTGAGGCGTATTTTGCCATTTCCATCTCATGGGTTACCATAATAATCGTAATCCCTTTTTCACGATTAAACGATTGCAGCAGTTCCATTATTTCAATACTTTTAGCAGTATCCAAGTTTCCCGTCGGCTCATCGGCAAGTAAAACAATCGGTTTTGTGGCAATTGCGCGGGCAATGGCAACTCGTTGCTGCTGACCGCCTGAGAGTTCTGCGGGTGTGTGGTTTGCAACGCTCTCAAGCCCCACGCTTCTTAGCGCTTCCATTGCCATTTCATATCTTTGCTCTGCGTTAAACCCGCGGTAAAGAAGAGGCAGTTCGACATTTTCAACGGCAGTTGTTTTTCCAAGCAGGTTAAATCCCTGAAAAATAAAGCCGATGTAGTTCCTCCTAAGCAGTGCGCGCTGATCTCTTGATAGAGAGCCGACATCAACTCCCTCAAATAGGTAGTTGCCGCTGCTTGGGGTGTCAAGACAGCCGATTATATTCATAGTGGTTGATTTTCCTGATCCGCTAGGTCCCATAACTGCTAAAAACTCTCCGTGCGCGACTTGTATATTTACATCTTGCATAGCAAATGTTTTAGCCTCGCCCTCACCGTAAGATTTTGTGGCATTATGAAGTTCGATTACATATTTTTGTTCCATTACGGCTCTTTTGTTCCGATTAAAACCAAATCATTTTGTTCAATTTCTCCCTTTGTAACAATAGTCGAACTGCCGTCACTTTTTCCGGTTTCAACTTCTACTTTAAACGGTTTATTTTTGCGAACAATCCATACATGAGGCATTGAATTGCCGGCATGGTTTTTGGCATTTTTTGGAACTTCATTTTCTTTAATAGTCGGATTAAAGCGAAGTGAGGCGTTTGGCACCGTAAGCGCATTGTTCAAAACACCGGTTATTATTTGTGCCGAAGCCGTCATTCCGGGGCGGAGTAAAAGTTCAGGATTTTCTACGCTTACAACGGCATTGTATGTAACAACCCCGTTTACTATCTGCGAGTTTAAACGCACTTGTGTAAGCGTTCCGTCAAAGAGTTTTTGAGGGTAGGCATCGACGCTAAATTTGACCTTTTGCCCCTCTTTTACCTCTCCTATGTCGGCTTCATCCACGCTGACTATTACTTTCATTTTAGTCAAATCTTGTGCCAATTTAAATAAAATAGGTGTTTGCATAGCGGCAACGACGGTTTGTCCCGGTTCAACTTTTCTTTCTAAAACAATTCCGTTTATGGGGGAGAGAACAACCGCTTTTCGAAGATCGTCCCTTATCGCTTTTAGTTCGGCATTTGCTTGGTCGCGTGCGGCTTTTGCCGCTTGTACGGAAGCTTTAGTCGACTCTAACGCCGCAAATGCAGAATCGACATCCTGCTTTGACGGATAGTTTCCGTTGGTTGCCTTAACCATTTTTTCAACTCTTTCCCACTCGTTTTGCGCTTTGTTTTTTGAAGCCATTGCTTCGGCAATGTTTGCTTCAAACTTTGAGAGGGCGGCTTGATAACTAGTTACTTTAGAGGAGAGTTTTACTGTGTCAAGCCGTGCCATAAGCTGTCCTGTATGAACTCTCTCATTGTAATCGACTAAAACTTCACTAATAGTACCTGAAACTTCTATACCGACATCAACGGTATTTGTCGGTTCCATATTTCCGGTTGCCGATACCGTCGTAGTGATGGTTTTTCTCTCTACGGGTGCTGTTTGATAGTTTAGTTTTTCATCTGCTTTATTTTTATAGGCATACCATCCGCCGCTCGATGCTAAAAGGAGCAAAACAAAACCCATCCATAAATATTTCTTATAAGATTTTTTTTGTTTTTTGGTAAGTCCTAGCGTATTTTCTATCGAGTTGTTTGATGGGCTGTTCATTAAATATCCTTGCTGTTTTTGAGGGCAAAATGAAGCTTTGCTAACTCAAGTTGTATATTTATTTCATTGATTTTTATAGTCTGTTCTTCGATTGCTTTTGAATTTTTTAAAGTTTGCAAATCATATCCTGTTTTTACTCCTGCATCGACTCCGGCTTTTATAGTTGCTATTAGTTCATCATAAAGAGCTAGATTTTTCAAGGTAATTTCTATCTGGTTACGGTAATTTTGTATAAGCTCCAAAGACTGCGCATAAGAAGCTTTAGTGCTTCGCTCTTTATCGACCACATCTGCCAACTGTTTTAAGTGAGCAGATTTTGCTTCTTCTATTGTAGCGGATGAATTATATGCCAGCGGTACATTTACGGAGACTCCGGCACCGTAAAAACCGCCGTCATAACCGTTTGAGAGTTTTTTGGCATCATAATCCTGATACCCGATGTTAGCATTTAGGGCGACTGAGGGCAGATAACTGCTCTTTGCTATACCGTAGAGATGCTCATTGCTCACGCCTTGTGAGCGGGCATAGTTTAGCTCTAGGTTATTTTGAAGATAGTCGTTCTCTTTGCTCAAAGCAAACTCTCTAAGCAAAAAAGTATCGGGATTTATATCGCTTATTTTTGAGATTTCATATCGCTGCTGTGCTAAAGCATAGTTATATGCCGCTAGATTTTTAAGCTCGCTGCTTTGCCCCATAAGCGCATTGTTCAGCTCTGTAATGTCAGCTTTGCCGACATCGTAAAGTTGCTGTTTGATAAAGATTTCAATCTCTCTGTTTTTAAGATTTAGCTCGCTTTGCTCTTTTTGGCGGAGTGCTTTTTTGTAATTTAATATGGCGTTAAATAGTTTTTCGTTTATGGATGCAATCTCCATATCCAGCGCAATTTTGCTAGATGTTTTTTTTGCATCGGCATAGGCTATCTGGTAAGTGATACCTCCGGAGCGAAAAACATCTTGAGAGACGGAAGCAGAGATTTTTTTATTATTCGCATGTTCGCCGATAGCGCTTTTGTCATAGCCGTAAGAAGCGTTTAGATTAATGGGCGCTATCCAGTTGTATTTTAGTTTTTCATACTCGGACTCATATCGGTTTTGCTCTTCGCGTAAAAGATTTTGCTTCTGCGGTGAAAAAAGCTCCGTCTCTGCGGCATATACAGTTATTAAAAAAATGTTTAGGTAAAATATAGCATATCTCTTCATTTACATCCTTTTTAAAATTTTATCTCAAAAGAGTTGATATCGTCTTTGTAACTATACACAAAATAAAACCCGTGCTTTTGAACTATCGAGTTGGTGAGATAAAGTCCGAGTCCGAGTCCCGATGCAGAGTTTTCATAAGAGCGGTTAAACGGTTTGGAAAAATCTCTCTTTTCTTCTAAAATAGGCTCTCCATGGCTGCAAATCTTTATGAAATGCGTAGAAACGATAATCGTTGGTTTGCCGTTAGCGTATTTTAGCGCGTTATCGAGTAGATTTTTAAGTGCAATAGCAAAAAGTTCAAAATCAACACTTAAGATAAGTTTCGGCTCTTCTAGTTTGATTATAAAACCGTTCTTATCACACATCAAAATATCACACGCCGCATCTAACAAATCTACAAAAAGGTACTCACCGATTTTTAACTCACACTCTTTGCTGCCGAAGCGCTCTATTTTTGAAAATTCGTCAAGCAGATAACCCATTCTCTCAAATATCCGCTTTAATCTCTCTTGATTTAAACTCGGCTCAAGACAATCAGCCGTAAGAGAACCTTTCATAATAGGGGTTTTAAGCTCATGAAAAACATTTCTCATAAAGAGAGTTCTTGCCTCTTTCATTGAAGCGATTTTTTCAAGTACATGGTTGAATTCGACCGTGATTTCGGAAAGTTCGTCATTAGTGTTTGTAGGTGCATCAAGCTTTGTATCACCATCCTTGTATGAACGAATGGCATTTTTTAGATGATACAAAGGGAGCAGTTTTTTCATAAGGTATATAAAAAAAAGCAAAATCAGCAAGTCGATGAAAACAAATATCGCCCAAATAGGGATAGCCCCTTTTGTTTCAATATCTTCTAGCGCCATATGGGTAAAAATATCTTTTGGCGGAGGAGGCGGATGCGGCGAAAAAAATGCTTTTGGATGAGGCGGCGGCGGAGTTCTGACAAAAATCGTTCTGTTTTTGTAAAGAACCATTTTTGCAAACGGCAACTCGGTGAGAACTCTGCCGTTTTTTAACAGCTCCTCTTGAGTGATGTCTGTTACCGATTTGATCATAATTCGTTCTATTTCGCCTCCGCCATCACGAACCAGCCGCTCCGCTATGAAAAATCTTCGCAGCTGCTCTTTTTGCTCCATGGTAGAGAGATACTCTTGCGTCATCCAAAAAAGAGCGTTTATCAGGATAAAAATAGACAGAAAAAAGATAGAGATTAGTTTTAAGATGGAGTTTTTACTGATTGACAAATTTGTATCCTATCCCTCGGACGGAGAGTATATAGCGAGGATTTTTTGTATCATCGCCGATTTTTTGGCGGATTCGCCCCATAATGACATCTATGCTTTTAAGACTGCTTTCATACCGAATGGCACCGATGTTTAGAAGAATCTCCTCACGAGAGATGACGCTACGCTCTTTTTTGATCATATATGCCACTATCTCATACTCCGCATTGGTTAATCGCAGCAGTATAGAGTTTTTTGTAACCTCTCTTGCATCTTCGTCCAGCTCAAAGGGTTGAGCTGTTTTTATCATATTCGGGTTGATTCGTCTCATAATCGCATCAATCCTAAAAATCAGCTCTTGCGGGTCGTACGGTTTTGGCAGATAATCATCCGCTCCGCGGGAAAACCCCATAGTTTTATCTTTCATATCTGAACGCGCGGATGAGATGATAATGGGAATGTCGCTCTCTTGGCGGATTAAGCGGCAAATCTCCAAACCGTCCATCTGAGGAAGTGAGAGATCCAGTATGAGCAAATCAAAGGATTGGCTCTGAAACAGTTTTAGACCATCAAGCGGATTAAGTGCCACGCTAACATCGATATCGCTTTTTAAAAGCCGCGATTTTAACAATAATGCCAACTCTTCATCATCTTCAATCATCAGTATCTTTAACATAAGGTTGATTATATCGAAGGAAGAGTAACTCAAAAGTAACAAGCTACCCTTTTAAAAAAGGGTAACTATTTTAAGCGCTTAGGCTAAGAGATGAGCTGTTTGAAGATGTAGCATTGGAGCTATAATGAGATAGTATACTTTGAAGCATCATATCTTTCATTTTAGTTCCGTTTTTGCTTTGCGTAGAGGTTGACTCTTCTTCGGTTGAGCTGTTTTCTAACAGAGCGAGTAGCTCATCTTGTGAAATTGTGCCGTCTTTGTTTGTATCTAATGATGAAAAAACATCGCTTAAGCTGCTGCTTGATGACTCATCGGATGAAGATGGCGGCGGTGGAGGTGGAGGCATAGAACCAGACATCTCCTCTTTGCCCCCTGGTTTTTGCGGTTTGCTAGCTTCGAGTGCAGCCAAAAACTCCTCACTGCTCATAGCACCGTCGCTGTTTGAGTCGATTTTTGAAAAAATATCGCTGATTTGAGAAGAGATATTTTGTGTTGATTCTGTTGAATCGCTTGGAGATGATTGCATAGCGGTAGTAAACTCATTCAAATCAATACTGCCGCTCCCGTCGCTATCTATGGAACTTAGAAGCTCTTTAGCAATCTCTTCGAAATTTGGTTTTGTTTTTTGCCCGGCGGAGGCTGTTGTGGACGAACCGTATGATGCATACGAACTATAATTAGAACTCACAGTCATAAGAGACTCCTTGTGTTGTGTAGCAAGAAACTCTTGCTCAAACAGAAGAATAGAGGGGAAACGGTAACTTATTGGTAACAATGGGTGTGGAAGGTACCTTAAAATGTACCTTTTTTCAGTCGCTTACAGATTTCTTAAATCGTATAGTTGGTAATAATCTCATCTATTTTATCGCTTGAGATATTTTCTAAATCACTTTTAGAGTAGATGTACACTAACAATATTACATCATCTAACTTTGTATAAGTTATCACTCTGTAACCCGCACTTTTGCCTTTATTGTTAGACTTGTTTTGAATTCTGATTTTATATGTACCATTACCTAGTGATATTCCGGCAGAGGGATTTATTTGTAGTTTATTTAAAAGTGCTTCATATTCTTCAATAAGAAATTTATCTTTTTTCAAAAGTTTCTTAAAATCTTTTTTAAAAATATCTGTAAGCTTAATGACCACTTTTTAACTCTAAAAGAAAATCATCAGCATTAGTTAAATCTATCTTTCCATCTTTAAACTGCTTTACCTCATCAAATGCTTGTTTTATTTCATCAGCGATTTGATACTCTTTTTTATACAAGATTTTATTTAGTGCAAGTTTTAACTCATCTTGAACATTGATACCTTTTTTTACTATCTCATTGTAAAGATTGTCTTCAACTTGTAAATGTATCGTATGCATAAAAATCCCTCCATCAAAATTTTTAAAAATTATAGCATTATTAGGGTAAGTTGTAGTGGATTTGAAAATTATGGTGGAGCTGTGGAGGATTTAAGTTCTCATAGAATAGGGCTTTAAAAGTCTTATTCTAAAATTAAGCCCCGTAATAAGCCCCTGAAAATTAAAGTGTACGATTTTTATAACCAGCAATAATTTCATCTATCTTAGTATCTGAGATGTTTTCTAAGTCGCTTTTTGAGTAGATATACACGAATAAAATTACATCATCTAGCTTTGTGTAGGTTATTATTCTGTAACCCGCACTTTTGCCTTTGTTGTTGGATTTGTTTTGAAGTCTGATTTTAAATGTGCCGTTACCTAAATTAGTACCTAAATTGCTGTTTTCAAGTAGCTCATTTTGTAACTCTCTGATTTCTGATATTAAAAACTTATCTTTTTTGATTAATTTGATGAAACTTTTTTGAAATTCTTGCGTGGTCTTAATTTGCATTTTCTAATCTGTTTAAAAAACTATCCAAACTTTCTAATTCTATTTTTCCGCTTTTATGTAATTCTACTTCGTCCAAACCTTTTTTTATATCACTAGCGATTTGATACTCTTTTTTATACAAAATTTTATTGAGTGCTAGTTTTAACTCATCTTGAACATTGATACCTTTTTTGATTATTTCATTGTATAAACTATCTTCAACTTGAAACTGTATAGTTTGCATAAAAATTTCCTCTGATATAAATTTTGTAAAATTATAGCATTCTTAGTTCAATATCATCTAAATTGATATTTTAAATTTTAAACTAAAACTCTTATTTTCTCTCAAATATGTCAAACGAACTCTAAAGTTCTGCAAGTAGCCATTCATAACTTATCATATGACGATAAATTAATATATTTTATATATTATCGTTTTATGATAACTAAGTCAAATGTCAAGGTTATTCCAAACTTTATATTGTTTTGACTATCTTTATAATACTTTCACTGCATTTTCATACTCTTTTTTAAATTTACGAAGTACATTTATCATGTGCTCAACCATAATTTTTGGAGCATATTGAAGCAACTCTAAAATCTCTCTGGCATTTTTTGAGTAGCGTAAATTATATTCAGTAGCGTACTCAATATCAAAACGAAAAAGTTCCTGCTCATCTATACATAAAACTTCTGCAATATAAGGAATTAGTTCTATTTTTAGTTCTCTTTTTCCATACAAATAACCCAAAATAGTTTGTACAGATGGCGATTCACCTGTTCTTTTTAGTTTTGGTTCAAGTGCCACAAGTCTATTTGCAAATTCTTGTTTTGTGATATTTTTTTCTTCTAAGAGATAATTGATTTTTTCCCAAACTTCCATAAAATTTAAACCTTTAGTCAAAATGAAATAATTTAGTCAATAATAAGAAAAACAAAAGGTCGTATTAAATATACTTTGGTCGATATGAAAATAATCAAAAACTAAAACAAACATGGCTTTGTTACTATTAAGTAACATTTAACAAGACTTATTTAAAAAAGGGAAATAAATTATGAAAAAAGTATTAGTATTATCAATGTCAGCAGTTGCAGTATCAGTTATGTTTAGTGGTTGTCTCGGAGAACTTGGTTCTGTTGCAAGTAATGTATCATCTGTTATGAATACTGGTACTGGTATTAACAATATGATTCAGTCTGTTGAAGTTAATGGTGCTAAAACAAAAGATTTCTCTAAAAAAGATTTTGATGGCTTAAAATCACTTGCAATTCAATTTAAAGGTTCTGATGCTGAAAGTTGGTTAGGTAGTAATGCAGGGTTTAACGATAACATGGAAACAGAGCTTATGAAGCAAGGTTTCTCTACTTATAAGTATAGAACAAATGAAACAACTTCTGGTTCTGATGGTAAAGCTGAAACTATTACTGCTATGGCTAAAAAGTTAAAAACCGAAGGTGTTAATGCTCTTATTACTGGCACTGTAACTACATCTTATGCTTATGCTTCATCTTTTGGCAATAGTGAGTCTAAGTCATTAATAACTGGTGTCACCTTTTCTATTGTGAGTGTAACTAATGGTCAAACTATGGCATCTATTAATATGAGCTATAAAAAAGGTGTAACGCAAATTGAAGCATCTAAAGATATTTCTATGGCTTTAAAAGGTTTAGTGCAATACCCTGATATGGATGTCGCTAAGTCTTTTGAAGAAATGAAAAACAAAAAAGCTTAAAAATCATCTCTACTATGCCATTTTTTATTAATTCAGCGTAGTAGATTTACATAATTTTACCATTTATACAACAATATCAGCGATTTCAATATCGCTTATATTTAACAGAAATGAAAGAGTTGGGTTTATTTGTGGGAGTTTTGTTTGAAATGGGTAAGCGTGTTAAAAAGTAAATAATGGTTATTTGTTTTGCATAGAGTGTAGAGCTTGTGAATACAATGTCTAAAAAATAAAAAAGGTGCTTCATGATAGTAAAAAAAGTTTTATTAACAACAATGAAATTATTGGCAGTTGCGGTAATGTTTAGTGGTTGTGGCGGGGAAGTAAAGAAAGAATATTACTCTAATGGAAACCTAAGGTCTGCTATTGAGTTTAGCAATGGTAGCAAAAATGGAAAATCAATCTTTTATTATAAAAGTGGCAATGTGGAAGGAACTGTTGAATATAAGAATGATAAACGAGATGGTCTTTTAGAAGACTATAGCGACAGTGGAAAAATAAAAAGGAGAGAACATTATTCTGATGGTAAATTAGATGGTAAAACGGAATTGTACGATATGGGTGGAATATTGTTAAAAGAGGTAGAATATAAAAATGGCATAAAAGATGGAACTATTAAAGAGTACCATTATAATGGGCAGTTGAAATACTCAGGTGCACAAAAAAATGGTAAGCTAGATGGCATAGCTCAATCTTACTATGAAGATGGGCAACTAGAAAGTGAAAGAAAGTTTATTGATGGGAAGCAAGATGGTACATTTAAAGAATACTATAGTGAAAATAAACAATTAAGAAGCGAAATAATATATACAAAAGGAAACCTAAATGGTACTTCTAAAGAATACTATCAAAATGGTCAACTAAAAAGTTCAGTAGATTATGTAGATGGTAAAATGAATGGTTCCGTTAAGCATTTTTTTGAAAATGGTCAGCTATCTCGACAAGAAAAAGCAAAAGATGGCAATATTATTGGTGTTGTAAAAAGTTTTAGAGAGGATGGCACTCCATTACCTGATGATAATCTGCTTGGTACATAGTCTTATATCCTTTTTTTCATGAGAGCGGTATTGAATAATTGAAATAAGAATAAGGGTTAAAGCAGATATACTCCCGATATATAGTGTAGATTTTAAAAAAAATGGTAGTGTTCAGGATTCTGTGTCAGCATCGGATAATTCCTAAAATTGTATCATAAATCTAAAGCGTAATCAAGCCGTCCCTCAAAGTGGATGGCTAATTGAGAGATTGTTAAACTCCAGTTTCTAATCGGCATAGTCCACTTCTTCTGAGCGTTTTGAATCCCCATATAAAGCAGTTTTAGCAGACTATCATCATTTGGAAAAGCACCTTTTGTTTTTGTGAGAGTTCTAAATTTGCGATGAACTGATTCAATGATGTTTGTTGTATAAATGACTCTGCGTATATCTTCTGGGTATTGGAAGTAAACAGATAAATTCTCCCATTTATTTTTCCAAGAGTGAAAAACTATAGGATATTTTTTACCACATTTTTCTTCAAGTTTATCGAGTTCAAATTCTGCCTCTTCTTTGGTAAAAGCCTGATAGACTGCTTTGAGTTCTTTAGCAAATTGTTTTAAGCATATTAAATTACGATAAAACTGGGATTAGTGATATATCCTCGGCTGTTGATTGCCTTCTCTGAGTTCATCAACTTTATTTTCTTTAGTGGCTTTTAATTCTCTATTTTTTATAAACTCTTTAACATCTTTGATAAATCCATGAGTTGATTTGATAAAGGTGTTATATTGTTCCCTAATAATTTTACATCTTGCTCCAATTCTGTCAATCGTCTCTCTATATCGCTCTCTATAGGCACTTGTTTCTCTGTCTCTTTGCATAAACTCTCTAGCTTTGCTATATAAAGATTCTCCCGCTTGGTTAATGCATTCATCAAAACTTGTTCGTTTTGTTCTAGTTCCTGAATTTTGTTCAGTAGTGTTTCTATTATTTCGCTTGACATCTAATCTCCTATTTTTAAGTATATTTTTTGATTGTCTTTTGTATAGCTCAATTCGGTCATGGGTATAACTATAAAACTTTCGTTCTTTTGCTGTAGTTGGTATTGCTTCGGTATGAGCCACTTGCTCAACTGAGTTTGTTTGAATATTTGAAAACTCACTAGCATCAAAATTAATAACATTATTGCTATTAATATCTTGATGAAATTTGTCAAGTTCTGCTCTTTGCTTTTTAGTTGTTGCTCCCTCCCTGCTACTTCTTTCTTGATTTTCATGTTCGAGCTGTTTAAACTCTTTATCAGCTCTGTCTCTTGCTGTTTTATATCTTCTAGTAACTGCTGCGTAGCGTTTATCAAGTTCTTTTTTGAGCTCAATTTGTACTCGTTCATATTCCGACTGACTTCTGTTGTAAGTGCCTCTATGTTGTTGATTAGCTGAGATTTGCTTTGCTCTATCTTCTCTGCTATATTGCCAAAATTCTGCATTATATAAGTCTCCTTTTAGGCTTATCTTTCCACTTTCATTTTCAAAAGTTAAATAATAGGTGTTTGTCTTAAAATCATGCCCAGCTCTAACAAATTTTAAATCCAATACTTCAATATTTGATTTAATGTCATCTATATTTTTAATTATATCAGCATCGTGAAGTTCTTTAATGTAATTGTGTATAGCTTGTGTAGCTTGCTCCCTGCCTTGTTTTTTAGAAAAGCTAAAAGGCTTGGTCTGTTGTTCATTTCTCCATTTTTGTATAAATAAATCTTGACTCTCCTCAACAAGTTTTTTATTATTTAATGGACTTTCTAGGTTGTATTTGATGTCTAGGTAGTCACGAATTAAATTAACTCTTTTTCGGTCTTTTTTATCCATATACAATTGTAGCTGGGTGCTTGTTTTCAAATTCAGCTTAGGGATGCGAACATGCACATGATAATCATCTGTATCTTTATGTAATACTGCATCAAGATGATATTCGTCTTTTGAAAAGCCGTGCATAAAATATTTTTCAAAGTCGTAGAGTGCTAACTCTATAATTTTATTATTGGGCTTACCTTTGAATCCTAAAACAATTGAATATGCATTTTGTTTATAGGCGGTCGCATTTGTAATG
>CAYHRD010000040.1:0-13076 GCA_964358925.1 uncultured Sulfurimonas sp. | reverse complement strand
TCATCTAAATCTTCAATAGCAAAAACAATCCTGACGCAAAAAATGTTCCAACTCTTACATTCTTTTCAGTTTCAATACTCTACAATACAAAAAACATTATATTGCGGGTGTAAATGAGAATAGATAAATTTTTAAATTCTGTAAATATTACAAAGAGACGCTCGGTATCGCAAGATATGATAGCAAGCGGCGTTGTGCTTATAAACGGTGTAGTTGCAAAGGCTAGCAAAAATATTGAAATCGGCTCAATTATTACGATTAACTATCTTGAATCTTCAAAAAAATATAAAGTTCTTAAAATTCCAACTGCAAAATCAACACCCAAAAGTTTGCAAAGCGAATATATAGAGGAGATTTTATGAGTTATGAAGAGGCAAAAAAATCTTTTACTTCTCTCTTTAATCATGAAATGAACGATGATGAGATGAGGGAATTTTTACTAAGCGTGAAGCTTGATGGAAATACTCCTGTTCAAACCATCGCCGCTGCTGCCGAAGTTATGCGCTCTTATGCGATTCCTCTTCCCATATCGGATGATTTGCGCTTAAGAGCAATAGATATAGTAGGAACGGGCGGAGATAAGATAGGGAGTTTTAATATCTCTTCGACAGTAGCGCTCCTTGTGGCATCTTGCGGGAGTGTGGTTGCAAAACATGGAAGCCGCTCTGTTACTTCAAAATCGGGAAGTGCGGATATGTTTGAAGAACTCGGTATCAGGCTTGATTTGAACATACAAAATAGTGCAAGACTTTTAGAAGAGTCGGGGTTTACTTTTATGTTTGCGGCAAATCACCACCCTGCTATGAAGTTTATTATGCCTGTAAGAAAAACGATACCCGATAAGACGATATTTAATATTTTAGGACCTCTTACAAATCCTGCGGGGGCAAAAAAATCTCTTCTTGGCGTTTTTAACAAATCATTCGTTTCCAAAATGGCGGAGGCGTTAAAGATAAACGGTGCAACTTCCGCAATGGTTGTAAGTTCGGCGGAGGGGATGGATGAAATAAGCATAAGCGATATTTCGTACGCTTCAAGACTTAAAGATGGCATTGTAAATGAGTTTATTATTGACCCGCAGGAGTACGGTATAAAAAGAGCTCCTTTAAGTGCGATTGTCGGCGGTGACGGAAGAGAAAATGCACTCATATTACATAATATTTTTGACGGCAAATCAACGGAAGCTCAAAGAGATATCGTACTGGTAAATTGCGCCTCTGCTTTAACGGTTGATGGTTTGGCAAGAGATATTCAAGATGGGCTAGAGATGGCAAGAGAGGCGATAGAGAGCAAAAGAGCCAAAGCAAAGCTAAAGCAAATAATAGAGATATCGAATAAACTATGAAAAAAACATTTTTGCTCGGTTTAGATGAGATGGATATTTTAGTAGAGGACATCGCTGAAAATTTCACAAACGGCGTAGTTATTTTGCGCGGGGATTTGGCAGCCGGAAAAACAACTTTTGTAAAAAAAATGGTTAAGTTTTTAGGAGTTGACGATGAGGTGACTTCGCCTACATTTTCGCTTCAGCACTGCTACGGTGATAGAATTTTTCATTATGATATGTACAATCACGGACTGGAGCATTTTATCTCTTTGGGAATGTTGGAAGAGCTAGATAAGAACGGGCTCCATTTTGTGGAGTGGGGCGATGACGAGTTGGTTAAAATACTACATTCTGCGGGAATAAAAACCCTAACAATAGATATAGAAAAAATTTCTAATGATAAAAGAGAGTATAGAATATGCACATTTTAAAAGCAGTTAATCTTAAAAAAAAGATAAAAGATTTAGAGATAGTAAAAGAGATGAGTCTTGAAGTTAGAAGCGGTGAAGTTGTCGGACTGTTAGGACCAAACGGAGCAGGAAAAACCACTACATTTTATATGATTTGCGGACTTGTTGAAGCAAGCGGGGGAGAGGTCTTTTTTGATGATGAAAATCTCTCAGGTATGCCTCTGCACGAAAGAGCAGTAAAAGGTATCGGTTATCTTCCTCAAGAGGCTTCGATATTTAAGGATTTGAGCGTTGAAGATAATCTTCTCATAGCCGCAGAGGTAAAAATAAAAGATAAAAAAGCTCAAGAAAAGAGGATTTTGGAACTGCTTGATATGTTTAACATAGAGCCGATTCGCTATCGTAAGGGAGTGAGTCTAAGCGGCGGAGAGCGTCGCCGTGTCGAGATTGCCCGCGCTTTAGTGAATGAGCCGAAATTTTTACTTCTTGATGAACCTTTTGCAGGAGTCGACCCCATAGCGGTTATGGATATTCAAACGGTTATCAAACAGCTTGTCTCTTACGGCATCGGCGTACTTATTACAGACCATAATGTTCGTGAGACTTTAGATGTTTGCGACAGGGCCTATGTTATAAAATCAGGCTCGCTTTTAGCTAGCGGAACAAGCAAAGAAATAGGGCAAAATGCCGATGTTCGCAAGCACTATTTGGGCGAGGAGTTTAAGCTCTAAGGCTTAAAAGTATGGGAGCACTTAAGCAGACGCAAAGCGTAGAGAATAAGCACAAACTATCAAATACTCTGCGTAATTGGTTGCCGATTTTGCATTCTAGTTTGAGTGATTTGAGCGAGGTGATGTCTCCGTTTGTTGAGGCAAATCCGCTTGTAGAAGTGACTTCAGGATTTGAAGAGAGCTTTGAGAAGTTCATCCCAAAAAAAATAATAAGTAACTCCGTAAGCAACACAAGAACCGAGCAGATAGAAGCGCTGACAATTTCAAACCGCTCACTGTATGATGTTTTGGATGAGCAGATAGAAGCTCCGCTTTTCCCGACTCCGCTCTCACAAAAAATCGCCTCTTTCGTTGTAGCAAATCTTGATGAAAATGGCTACTATGAGGGAGATAGCGAAGCTTTTTGTGTTAAAGAAAATATTGACATCTCGGAATTTGAAAAAATTCGCCTAAGATTTGCATATATAGAACCTGTTGGAATTGCGGCAAAAAATCTCTCGGAATCTTTTTTATTTCAACTTGATAGCTCGGATGTAAGCGATGAAGCGTATCCGCTGGCTCTAAAAGTTATAAAAGATATAGAAAATATTTATGCCTACTCGGATGAGAAAAATTTTGCTGAAGTTATGCGAGTGTTATGTACTTTTAAAAATCCTCCCGCCATCGAATACTTAGAAGAGTCATCTCAAGTAATCCCTGATTTAATGATTTATTTTAATGATGATGAATCTATAGAGGTAAAACTCAACGATGCTTACTATCCGACCATAAATATTGATACAAACTACGGTGTTGAACATGATTATGTGTCTCAAAAAATCAAAGAGGCAAAAGGTTTAGTCGATGCTCTTGATATGAGAAAAGCAACACTTTATAAAGTGGGGTTGATGATAGTAGAGTATCAGTATGAGTTTTTTACGGGCGGAGCGATTATGCCCCTTACGCTCAAGACTTTAGCCGATGAGTTTGGACACAACCCATCAACCATATCAAGAGCCATAGCGAACAAATACATAGCCTGCAACAGAGGCGTATTTGCCATGAAAGATTTTTTCACGACCGCTATAGACGACGATGTCTCAAATGCTGCCATAAAAGAGTTTGTCGTAAATCTGGTAAAAAATGAAAATAGAAAAAAACCACTAAGCGATATGAAACTTTTAGAGTTAATCCAAGATAAATTTAAAGTCCAAATGGTAAGACGCACTATCGCAAAATATAGAAAACAGTTAAACATAGCAGGTTCAAGCGAGAGGAAAAAGCTTTATCATTTGCATTGACATAGGTTATAGACTTCATAACCCAGATTGCTTCATCATTCTTCCTTGCAATTACGGTCTTTGCAATCGTCTCTCTATCATCGTGAATGTCCCTCTGTCATTGCGAACGAAGTGAAGCAATCTAAAAAGATGGTTATAAAAAAAGTCCATTAGTTTTTATCATAAATAACAGTATAATCAATTATAAAATTTATAAGGCGATAGATGACGGTTATAGAGATAGAAAACAACTTAAGCGCTTTAGTGGCAAATTTTAAAAGTGAGAGTTTCATTTATGACCTGCTTCTGGCGTACGGTACTCCAAAGTCCACCATCAAAAGAGTGCAAGGAAGCGACCACGACAAACTCTTATCTGATGGCGAACTTTGTTACAACACCTTCCCATTCCCAAACATCTTACAAAAACAAAAAGACGAAATCACCGAACTGGTTTTCGGTGTGCTAGATGAGCGAGAAAAACACAGCCAAAAAATACTAGCTGAGCTCTACGACCCAAACAAAATGCCGGAAGGCTTACAAAAAGCCTACCACGCCTTAGACATGGCAATAGAACAATGCTACTGCCCCAAACCATTCGAAACCGACGAAGAACGCCTAGAATACCTTTTTAGAATGTATGAAGAGATGACAAGTAAAGAAGAAAAAAGATGATTTCACTTGATTATAAAGGTTTTTATTGGGAGAAATTTGATGAAAATCAAAAACCTATTAATCCAAAAGAGTGCCAAATTGTTTTTAGTCCAAAAGAGGGTGGTAAACTTTTATATTTTTTAAATGTTGATGAAGATATTTCTTATGATGAAATAAAAGATAAAAAGATAAAGGTTCTATATGGACAGGTGGCAGACGGTGGAAAATTTACTCTTTATAATTTAAAATTTGAAATTGCTAGACATTTTTTTAAAACTAATATAAAACTAACAGAGGTGAAATATTCTATTCAATATATATTTCATGAGGGATGGGTTGATATAGATAGCAAACTTCAAATTATGCATGTAAGATTTTCATATCTTGAATTATGGCTTAATCAATTAAAAATTCAAGATCCATTAGATGACGATAATAAAACTATGGCCGGATTTATGGTTCATAAAGAAACTTTAGCTGGTAGCAGTGAAAAGTATGAAGTATTATTTAACATAAATAATGGATTTAGCCAAAGTTCATTTAACAATAAAATTATTACATACGAAGCTACAAACTCTCTAGCCATTGCAAAAAAAGAAGATTTTTATATTGAGGAGGCAGTTAGTCTGTCTTTAATCGTAAAAAAATTCTTTGAAGTAATTACATTTTATTCTCAAAATAAGATTTTTATTGAAAAGTTTTATTTAACGCAAAAAAGAAAGTTAAAAGATGGCTATGAAGTTGATGAAATAGTCTATTTACTTTTTAAGCAAGATGATTATATTGAAGAGCAAAAAATGTCACATCTTGATTTTTTGTTTCGATATAGCGATGTAAAAGAAAATTTTGTTGAAATCTTAAACAATTGGATAGAAAATCACGATAAAAACAAAAATGAGTATCAAGCTTTTTGCAATGTAATAGCAGATAAAACATCCAAATTTAATATTTATTCTCATTATTTTCAACTTATTAGTGCATTGGAAGCATATCACAGACTACAAAATAAAGATATTGAAGAACAAGAAGAACAAAAGCATAACAGTTATTTGGAAAGTCTTAAAACACAATTATCATGTTTGAATTCAAACGAAAAAAAGAAAATATTGTATAAATTGCAATATGCTTATGGAATAAATTTTAAAGACAGATTGAAGAATTTGGTTGAAATTTCTGAAATTAAAGAAGTGATTTTATGTGATGATTCTTTTCATGACAATATCATAGAATTTATATATAAAATGCGAAATAAAGTTGCTCATTTAAAAAATGAAATTAAAGTAAGTCAACAATTAAAAAGCTCATTTGAATATTTAAAATTAGTAGCTTTATTAATTATGTTAAAAGATATAAGTCTTAGTCATGCCAAAATACATAAAAATATATTTGATATGGATATTAAATATATGCAAAAAAAGCTAATTGAAGCATTTGGAGACAAAGAAGGTGCTTGATTTTGCTTTGGTAACCAATACCATCCGAGGACATGCCATGATACTAGATTGTGATTTGGCGGAGCTTTTTACAGCAGAGGCAAAAATAAAAATATTTCAAAATGACATACTTTTCAATGAAAATAAATTATTTTAGTATGATGGATAAAATCAACACTTGGAACTCTCAACTATGAACAAGCTAAATAAATCAGATATGGTTATCTATAACGATGGTGAATTAGAACTGAATGTTTCAGTTACGCAAGATACTCTTTGGCTTACTCAAAAACAATTAGGTGAACTGTTTAATGTTGAATCTCACAATATTACTTATCATATTCAGAATATTTACAAACAAAAAGAGCTTGAAAAAAATACAACTACTCAAAAAATTAGAGTAGTTCAAAAAGAGGGAAAAAGGGAAGTAGAAAGAGATGTTGACCATTACAATCTTGATATGATTATCTCAATCGGATATAGAGTAAATTCGATTACTGCTACAAAATTTAGACAATGGGCGACATCTGTATTGAAGAGCTATATTACCGACGGTTATGTGATTAACTCTGAAAAAATCACACATCAAAGGTTTAAAGAGCTTGAAAATGATGTAGTGCTTTTAAAATCAAAAGTAGAAAATATCGTAAATTCGCTTGAAGATAACTCTTTTAAACCAAGCAAGGGGATATATTTTGATGGACAAACATACGATGCTTATATTTTTGTCAATGATTTGTTGAAAAGTGCAAAAAGTGAAGTAGTGCTGATGGACAACTATATAGATGACAATGTTTTTACACTCTTTAGCAAATATACAAATCTAAAAATAAAGATTTATACGCAAAATATTAGTAAGCAACTTAAACTTGACTATCAAAAATACAGTTTACAATATAAAAATATAGAACTTCAAGAGTTCAAAAAAGCGCATGATAGATTTCTTATCATAGATGAAAAAGAGATATATCACATAGGAGCAAGTCTTAAAGATTTGGGCAAAAAGTGGTTTGCGTTTTCAAAGTTTGAGATAGAAGCTTTAGAGATTTTAGGGAGATTAAAATAAATTATGAAGAGGTTTGATGTATGAGTGACATAAACATAAAACAACTGCTAGATGCAGAAGTTGAAAAACGCAACTGCGAGGGTGAAGTTTGCCAAGAGCGGCTAGACCCGATTATGGTTGCACACCGATATAAAGACCCGACCATTTCGCTTATATGCGCGCTTTTTGCTTATGGAAATGTAAAACAGATAGTGAAATTTTTAAACTCTCTTGACTTTTCGTTTCTTGCTAAAAGTGACGATGAGATAAGAGACGTTCTAAAAAATCACTACTACAGATTTCAAAAGAGTGAAGATGTGGCGGCTCTTTTTATCGCTCTAAAACGCTTAAACGAAAAAACAACGCTTGAAGAGGTTTTTAAGAGTGGTTATGAAAAAAATAGAAGTGTTATAGAGGGTATAAACTCTCTTATAAAAACTTTGCAGGATGTTTATCCGTACTCATCTATGGGATACAACTTTTTAATCTCTCAAGTAACCTTAAAAACAAAGGGAGCAGGGGCGCTTAAGCGATGGATGATGTACTTGCGTTGGATGGTTAGATGTGACAATATCGACATGGGTTTATGGAGTGAAGTCGATAAGAGTGACCTTATAATTCCGCTTGATACTCACACTTTTAATGTTTCGAAAAAGCTTGGGTTATTAAGCAGAAAGAGCTACGATTTAGAAGCGGCGATTGAGCTGACATCCAAGCTAAAAGAGTTTGATAATGACGACCCTTTAAAATATGATTTTGCACTTTATCGCATTGGACAAGAAAAATTGTCGCTAGGGATGAGCTAATCGATTTCTCATTATAAAAAGAGCTAATGATAAAATTATCGCAGAAAATGAGGCAATTGCGAATAAAAGAGTACTTCCATAACTGTCCCACATCCATCCTGCAACGGCTAAAGAGGCAAGTGTCGCAATACCGACAGAGGTATAGTAAACTCCATACGCCGTTGCTTTTAAGTCAGAGGGTGCCGTATCTGAAATAATCGCTTTTGCTAAAGAGTTGAATCCTCCTGCAAAAAATCCATATATAGCAAATCCAAGCCATACTCCCCAAACGCTGCCTGACGCCATTGCCATTGTTCCCAGTCCAAAAGCCAAATAAACAAAAGAGAGGAGAGTTGCTTTTCCAAGCCTATCTGCTAGTTTGCCTATGGGAATTGCAAAGAGAGCCTGTGTAAGATTATAAAGAGTGTATGCGAGCGGTATTACTGCCAGTGCAAGTCCATTATCCCCTGCTTTTAAAATCATAAAAGAGTAGTTCATAGCAAAGAGACTAAAAAGTGTTTGAAATCCCACTATCCAATAAAATTGTGTGGGAAGCGCACTTGGGCGAAAACGCTTTGCAGGAGTCGGGGTAAAAGATACATCGGTAATTACAAAGATGAGAATAAGCATAGAGATAATACCCGGTATGATACTAAGCGCAAAGATTGTTCTAAATGTCTCTTCGCTCTCTCCTAACCACCATAAAAGAGCAAATGCACTTAGTGAACCCACTAAAGCACCCGCACCGTCCATCATTTTATGAAAACCAAAAACAAAACCGCTGGAACCATTCGGTGTAGAAGCGCTGATAAGTGCGTCACGCGGAGCAACGCGAATCCCTTTTGCCAAGCGGTCGCCTATACGAATCGTCATAATCATAGTCGCACTTTGGGCAAAAAAAGCAAGAGGTTTTATGAGATTTGAGAGACCGTATCCAAATACGACTATCCCTTTTCTTCGTCCTAGCCTATCTGAGTAGAACCCCGAGAGGGCGATAAGCAAAGCAACGGATAGTTCAGCCAATCCCTCTATTAAACCGATTTGTGTTTTTGTTGCGTGTAGAAATCGCTCCAAAAATAGAGGCAGCAGAGGAAGAATCATTTCCGTAGAAAAATCCGTAAAAAAGCTGTTAGCTCCGAGTCCGACTATATTTTTATTTAATATTGGTTTATTCATTCTCTTTGCGTCTATTGGATTTTTATAATTTTTTACCATTATACAAAAAATACCCATTTGCAGAATGACTATTTAGGCTTTAGTTTGCTATAATCTCTAACTACTTTTTCAAGGATACTCTATGGAATGCGAATTTCCGGCAATTAATTCTAACAAGCAAGAAATACAAGAAATTTTTAATATTACTAAAACAATAGCTATCTTAGGTCTCTCACCGGATGAGAGCAAAGCGAGTCACAGAGTGGCAAAATATCTCCAAGAGCAAGGCTTTAAGATAGTTCCTATTTACCCGAAAGAGGAGACGATTCTTGGCGAAAAAGTGTACCGCTCACTTTTAGAAATTCCTTTTGCAATCGATATGGTAGATATTTTTAGAAAACCCGATGCATTACACATGGTTGCAGATGCTTGTATACAAAGAGGCGATGTAAAAGTATTTTGGGCTCAAAAAGATATAGTAAATAATGAAGCAGCGCAAAAAGCAAAAGATGCAGGTATGATGGTAGTTCAAAATATGTGTACGATGGTAGAACATCGTGCTTTATAAAAAGGGTTTTTATTGTTAGATATAGATAAAATTTACGAAGCAAGAGAGAGAATAAAAGGCATCGTAGTAGATACGCCGTTCTCATATGCACCGTACTTAAGTCATCTAAGCGGGTGTGAAGCCTACTTAAAAAAAGAGAATCTTCAAGTTACGGGCGCTTTTAAGATAAGAGGCGCGTATAATAAAATTGCAACTCTAAACGAGGCACAAAAAGCGTGCGGAGTTATAGCAGCGAGTGCCGGAAATCACGCTCAGGGAGTTGCACTCTCTGCTTCAAAATTCGGTATAAAAGCCGTGATAGTTATGCCTGAGTCTACACCTCTTACAAAAGTAAACGGTGTAAAGCATTACGGTGCAGAGGTAATCCTTGCCGGAACAAACTACGATGAGGCGTACGCTTATGCTTTAAAATACGGTAAAGAAAATTCTTTGACTTTTGTTCATCCGTTTGAAGATGATGAGGTTATGGCGGGTCAGGGAACATTAGCACTTGATATACTAGATAGATGCAAAGATTTAGATGCCGTAATAGTTCCTGTCGGAGGCGGCGGACTTATCTCAGGTATGGCATGTGCCTTTAAGAGTATAAATCCAAACATTGAGGTAATAGGTGTAAGCGCAAAAGGCGCTCCAGCACTTAAAAACTCATTTGATTTAAAAACACCCGTTGACAGCTTGAGCGTTAGAACGATTGCGGACGGGATTGCCGTTCGTGACACTTCACCGATAACATTAAACTATATGCTTGGTAGCGTAGATAAGTTTATAAGCGTTGACGATGAAGAGATAGCAAGCGCGATTTTATTTCTGCTAGAGAAGCAAAAACTTGTCGTAGAGGGCGCCGGAGCTGTTGGAGTTGCCGCACTTTTACACAATAAGCTTGAGCATTTAAAAGGTAAAAAAGTAGCAGTCGTTTTAAGCGGCGGAAATATGGATGTAACGCTTTTATCCGTTATAATAGAAAAAGGTTTATTGAAATCCGGCAGAAAGATGAAACTTACGGTAACACTAATCGACAAACCCGGTTCATTGATGCGTTTTACAGAGATACTTCAGCAGCTAAATGCAAATATAGTTCATATCGCTTATGATAGAACCTCTATTTCGCTTGATTACGGCGATGCAAATGTAACGGTGCATGTAGAGACAAAAGGCGAAGAGCATCAAAGAGCGATTTACAAGGTGCTAAAAGAAGAAAATTATATAAGAGATTAAATAAACTATGAATCCGACAAAAAAAAGTAATTTTGATGAAGCGATTATTTATACGCAAATTCTAAACGCTAGATTGCTTTTAGTAGTTGATGCCCTTACGACTTTACGACTTTTAAATATAAATAGTCTTGAAGTCGAAAATGAACTTAAATTTGCCGATATTCATACTTCATACTCGACAAAAGTTATCTCCTTTACTTCAAATGCAAGATACTTTGCTATGATAAGCCAAGACACCAAAGAATCAAGACTTTATGAAACAAAAAGCAAAAAAATTATTGCTACGGTAAATAGACACTTAGGTGGAGCCTCTTGCGTCGGGATTGATCCAAAAGATAGATATATGTTTTCATGCGGTGATGATGGAATAACATTCGGCGTAGATATAAAGAGTGGGCAACTAGCATTTACTCTTCCAAGACATAAAGACTCTCTAATCGATATAGCTTTTAGCGATAACGGTAAATGGGTTGCAACCGCCAGTTATGATAAAAATATATTTTTATCTGATTTAGGTATGATGACGCTGACAGCTAAATTAAAAGCTCATTCGGCTCCCGTAATAAAATTACAATTTTTAAGTGATAATAGACTCTTTAGTATAGATAAAAACGGCAGTGCAGTTATATGGAATCTCAATAATTTTAAAGTAATTACCAGACTCAAAAATATACATGACGATGTTACCGCGGTTGTGGTCGGCGATGTTGATATGTTTCTTTTTTTGGGCACAAAACTAGGATATATTTTAGTTTATGATTTAATTACTTATGAACAAATTTCAAGAAATTATATAAAACTTGATAGTACGGTTACCGCTTTAAATTTTAACGAAACGGATAAAGAGCTTATCGTTGCAACCGATCGCGGAGAGCTGTTTTTTTACGATATCTTTAACGGTGAAGATCAGTTTGACGAGTTGTTAAAGCAGAAAAAATATAAGTTAATGCAGAACCATATAGAAAAAAATCCGCTATTAAATTATACAAAAGCTTCTAAAATTTTTATCGTTTTATGGGAAAAGACGGTGCAAAAGGCAAAAGAGTTTCTTGAAAACAGTGAAAAAGACAAAGCCGTAGAAATTTTTAAAAATTTTATGGAAATTCCGTCTAAAAAACAGTTTGCGCAAAAACTTCTTCAAGAATATGTAGAGTATGATAAATTTTTACATTTTGTAAAAAATAGAAAAATTGCTTTGGCTTACGCTATTACAAATATTCACCCCGTATATAAAGAGACGAAAATTTACAAATCTATGGAGTTAGAGTGGGAAAAATCATTTGAACTTGCAAAAAAATATTTTTTTGATCCGAAATTTAGTTATAAAGTTCAAGAAATCTTAGCCCCATATCGAGGAATAAGCGATAAAACAAAACTTATTCAAGAACTTACTTTAAATGGACAGGTTTATAAAAGATTTAGGGATGCGGTAGGACAAAAAGATTTTAAGCTGTCGTTTGAGCTTGTTAAACAAAATCTGTTTTTAAAAGAGTATTCCGAGTACAAAGCTTTGATGAAATATTCCGATACTCTTTATATGAAAGCTCAAGTTTTGCTGGGTAACGGCGAAACTCACGCAGCGATAAAAATCTTTCGCACTTTACTAGATTTTGAAGATTTTAAAGATGAAGCAAAAGAGAGTATAGCCCGCATCGAAAATAGACAAAAATTTTTCAATGCCGTAAAAGAAGAGGATGTTGTTTTAGCTTACAATCTTTTGGATGAATATCCAGATTTAAAAGATACAGAGGATGGCAAGAAGCTTCAGATGCTCTGGGAGGATGACTTGCTAAAAGCCAACGAGTCTGCTTTATGTGCAGATATCATCGGGATAAAAATTGTTTTAGATAAGTATATGAAGATAAAATCAAAAAATGCAGCGATTGCTAATGTTTTGTCAAGATATTACATTGCACAATTAGAGAATGCTCTTAAAGAAAATATAGATCAAAAAATTATAGAAAACGGTATTAAAAACTATGTTTTATATTATGGAACAACAGAACAAATTGAATTCTTTTTTGATGATTTTAAAGTACGATATCCTGATTCAAAATTAAATATAAAATCGCAAACAGAGGGTTCTTTGAGCAATTGGAGACCTTCAATGATAGTTAAATCCATATTAGATTAAAAAATTACCTCCATTTTTAACTTGTAATATAGTTCATTTTTTATATAATAAGCGAATTTTTTACGATAGGAGACTTTTCATGCAGATAAGTGGCGCGCAGATGGTCATTGAAGCTTTAATTGCAGAAGGTGTAGATACCGTGTTTGGCTACCCCGGCGGAGCAATTATGAATGTCTATGATGAGATTTATAAGCAAGATAGCTTTAAACATATTTTAACTAGACATGAACAAGCTGCCGTGCATGCCGCTGAGGGTTACTCAAAAGCAAGTGGAAAAGTCGGTGTTGCCCTCTTGGAAACGCGGATGAGCGTGGCGGCGGTCGCTCGCTATGAGGTCGTCGCGCTTGGAGAAGGCGCCGCTCA
>CAYHRD010000039.1:0-13361 GCA_964358925.1 uncultured Sulfurimonas sp. | reverse complement strand
TTTCTATCAAACATAAACTCTAGAGAACCTTTTGTAAGCATCTCCCCGCCATGTGTAGTAAGTATATTTTTTACATTTGCAACGGTTCTTGTATTGTTATCTGTCATACACTCTATAAAAAGTTGAACTCCGTGCGGAGCTTTTCCTTCAAAATTCACCTCTAACATACTTGCCGTATCTTTAGCTGTTGCTCTTTTAATAGCCGCTTCAATATTATCTTTTGGCATATTTTCAGCTTTTGCATTAAGAATTGCCGTACGAAGTCTGGCATTCATATCGGGATCAGTGCCACCCTCTTTTGCTGCCATAGTGATTATTTTTCCCAATTTTGGAAACAATGTCGACATTGCTCCCCATCTTTTTAATTTTGATGCTTTTCTATATTCAAACGCTCTACCCATCCATTATCCTTTACATCTTTTTATATACTCTTACGTATTTTCACTCGTTCAAAAAATTAAAAATGTATAATAACATATTAGGATATATGGAAAATTTAAATACAACTAAGTTTTAGAATTAAGCACTGTTTTTTTAATACATTTAGTAACTTATTTCCTAAAATTAAAATTTATTTTAAAGTCGGTATATATTTTGATAATTCTTCAAGTTCGCTATCACTAAAATTTGATACTTTTTCAGTCATTGTAAATCTACTTAACGCTCATTTCCTCATCTAAATACTTGATAAGCGGGTAAATAAAAAACTCAATCACTCGTCGTTTACCGACTTTTAGTTCTGCAGTTACGCTCATCCCTGAATTTAAAAATACCTTTTCACCGTCAACGATAAGATAATTGGGGTCATTCCACCATTCTTTTGGAGTGGCAAAGCATTAGATATTAGAATTGGCGATAGTATTTTAGAGGACAGCGTTAAAAATAATATTATCTTGGTACCCATTCAATAACAAAAAGACTTTTAATTTAAAGTAACCTTTTGAAAGTTCGTTGTGTAGGGAGTTTGTAAGTGGTGGGTTCTGAGTGACTTGAACACTCGACCACCCCGTTATGAGCGGGGGGCTCTAACCAACTGAGCTAAGAACCCACTGTTTGTAGGTCGGAATTATACTTTAGCTCACCTTATATTTTTCTGATATTTCAATATCCTTTGATTTAAAAAAGCGTATCAAGTACTTGGTTTTTAAATCGTATAGATTCAACCGAACTTCTTATAAGCCTGTTTTCCTCTTTGAGAGTGTCATATTCACCTTTTAATCTTGATACATCTCTACTCATAAAATAGATTTGTTGCTGAATATATATCTTTGGGAACAGCACGACCAAAACAAAGGTGATACTTAGTAAAACATATATAAGATAATTTAAGTCTACGCTCTCTTTTGGATTTAAAACTAAATTAACTTCATCAAGTAGCTCTGTTTTTTCACTAATAATTACTGTATCTACTTCATCCAACAGCTCTGTTTTTTCACTCATTACCGCTATCCGTTTCAAACACTCTCATCTTAGCGCTTCTGCTTCTTGGATTTTGTTTCAACTCATCCTCTTTTGCCGTTATAGGTTTTTTTGTTAAAACTCTGCCGTATGAATGGTTACCACCGCATGTACATCTCATAGCCTCCTGCGGACATATGCAGTTCTCTCTCCATCTGTTAAATCTCTCTTTTACAATTCTGTCTTCTAACGAATGAAAAGAGATAATAGCCACTTTGGCATTTGGAAATTTTGCCTCTTCTATAGTATTTAAAAGTGACTCTAACTCGCCAAGCTCGTTATTTACTTCTATCCTGATTGCCTGCATAAGGAGTGTTGAAGGATGAATTTTTTTGCCCGTCGGCATCAAATGTTTTGTAGCTTCGCTTAACTCTTTTGCGGAAGAAAAAGGGCGGTTATTTACGATAAAAGATGCTATTTTTTTATAGTTTCTAAGTTCGCCGTACTCTAAAAGTATTCTCTCTAACTCTTGCGTGCTATACTCATTTACAACAGTTGCCGCACTAAGAGCAGCCTCTTTATCCATTCTCATATCAAGGTTATCGCTTGAGAAAGAAAAACCTCTATCTTTTTGATCCAGTTGAAGAGATGAAACACCGATATCGGCTAAAATACCTTTAATTTCTTTAATATCATACTCATTTAATATATCTTTAATCACTGACGAAAAACGACCTTTTTTAATAACTACTCTATCTTTATAAGGTTCAAGTCTTTTGGTGGAAAAATCTATTGCACTCTGGTCTTGGTCTATCGCAATTAGTTTTATATGCGGATTTGCCTCAAGAATCATCGAAGAGTGTCCGCCGTATCCCATAGTACAGTCGATAATAACTCCGCTTTTTATATCACTTAAAATTTCTAGAACTTCTCTATAAAGAACCGGAATATGTGGAATATCTTGCATACAAAGCCTATAATATTTTTATTATATTATACATTAATTTAATTTTTATTAGTGTATGATAAAGAAAAAAATGAGAGGATACACAAATGAATTATTTAGAATTAATCGGTGGAACTGTTGCTCTGACTCTAATCGTGGTGTACATTATTTTTAAAATATTACAAAATAAAAAATTTATCGAGTTTCGCGATAAACAAAAACCCGAGGCTCGAACTGTTGAAAAAGTTGAAGATAAAAGATTAGAAGTAAAAGAAGAGATTAAACCTTTAGAAGAAGTAAGTATTACCAAAAAAATAGATAGAAAAAAGCGCAAACTTCTTCCTCACGGTAAAATCTCAAAAGATGATTTTGCCGTATTTAAAAATGTAAAAATTTTAATTGCCGAAGATAATATTATCAATCAGAAGGTAATAACTTCTCTACTATCGGACTCCGGTATAATTATAACTATTGCAAATGACGGTCAAGAAGCATTAGACATTTTAGAAAAAGATGTTAATTTTTCAGTAATACTTATGGATGCCCATATGCCGATAATTGATGGTTTTGAGGCTACGAAAATCATTCGAAAAAATCCAAACTATGACCATATACCGGTAGTTGCTCTTAGCGGAGACACAGCATCGGATGATATTAGAAATATGTTAAATACAGGGATGGAGGGACATTTTGAAAAACCGCTAAAGATGGATAATCTTTACGATATTCTTTATATCTATACAAGTGGAAATGAAGTTAAAAATAACTCTAAGGAATCTCACATCACGGCAGAATTTGACAGTGATAAAGGATTGGAGATATGCGGAGACGATAAAAATTTTTACCTTGAAATACTAAATGATTTTATATCAAAATACTCCGATTCGGCAGATATACTTAAAGATTTCATAAACAACAAAGACGGCGTCGGTGCCGATAAAATGTTACTAGACATATCCGGAGTAACTGCAAACATCGGTGCAGATAATCTGCACCAAATTGCTATTGACTTAAAAGAGAGTATTGCTCACCCTGCGGATATGGAGTATATAAACAACTTGAAAAAATATAAAAGATCTCTAACTCAAGTTTGTGAAGCAATAAAAGAGTACCAAGCTAAGAGCTAAGCTCTGTTTAGTGCTTTTTTAACATGCTCGTCAGCCATAGTGATATTCCACTCCGGCTCCCATACCAAATCAATTGTTACATCCTTGATTCCTGCCATCTTTTTCACAGCCTCTTTTACCCACTGTTGAATTAACTGATGCATAGGGCATGCTTTTGTTGAAAGAGTCATCTTTACATACGCATTTCCTTCCTCATCACATGACGCATCATAGATAAGTCCCATCTCTACAAGATTAAAACCGACCTCTGGGTCTATTACGGTAGAAATAGCTAAAAATAGCTCCTCTTTTGTGTACATTTTATAACTCCTTTATTTATAGTTTATCATATAAAAAACATTTCTTACAAAAGCCAAGGCACCCATAAGCAAAAATGAAGCACCTGCTTTTATAAAAATATCATTTTGCAACAATATAGCAACAGCTATAATCACGGTACCGACAGCACAAAAAAGAAACTGCGCCGATGAGCTTTTTTTTGGCAGCATATCTGCTAGCATTGGAACTTTTTGCTTTCCGACAAGCGGAGAGAACCTCTCAAACCAGACAAGAAATGGAATAATTTTATAAACATGCCCCGTTATAATAAAAGAGAAAAAGCCGAAAAACATCATCCAAGCAGAAGTTAAAAGCAGCGGCTCATAGCCGACAACTAAATACATCAAGCCTAAAACTAAGGAAGCTATCAAAGAAAAATATGAAAAAATAAGAGATTTTGCATAAATATCTATCTCTTTTCTAGCTCTTGTTTTATATACAATTTTTATAAAATAAAAATATATAAAAAGCCCGACTGAAGCGAGTATATAACCGGCATACTCTAAAAATTTAAACTCGATAAACGATGAAAGTACTACCAGTAAAACAGCCAAAGAAACAATCTTTAAAGCTCTCTCTAAGGGCTTCATAGAAAAACCGTGAGAGAGTCCAAACATAGGAAGCAAAACAACGGAAAGTCCCATAATCGTGACTGTTATATATCCGATAATAACCAAAAAAACATGACTTCTTAGCAAAGAATTTATATTTATATCTATCATTCCCGCGTATCCGAGTGCCATCACAAGACCAAAAATAATTCCAAAGAATAGAAATATATTTGCTATAAGCATACTGCTCATCACAAGATTTAGCTTTTTAACCTTTTTTATAGTTAAAAATATCTCCATCACAAATATCATCATAGCAATCAAAACAACGACTCCGCCAAAGGGAAGAAGCATCGGATAGCTATAAAATCCAAACACCATCAGCATTGTGCCGATGGCAAGAAGCGGCCAAATCGCATAAAACAGTTCAACACCGAAATGTCCTACTTCTAAAACAACCGGTACCAACTGCGCCATCGCACCAAAAATCGTTATCATTACAAAACCAAGTAAAAAGAGATGAACAAAACTTAGTGTTTTTGTATCTAGCATAGAGACATTTTCTATGGAGAAAAAGAATAGGAACAGAACCGATAAAAGGTAGAACAGACTCCCCACTATAAAATATGGAGAGATAAGTTTAAACGGAGGTGCAAAATCTTGCGAAATAGAAAACATTTAACTATTTAATGACATGCATTTTGATTAAGATCTGTATTTGCCGATGATGCGTAGTTACTTCTAAAAGTTATTTTAACCAAACCACCCTCTGCATCACTCGTCTCATATGAAATATCATCACCCAGCTTAGCAAACAATCCGCCAGGTGTTTTATGATTAATCATAACTAATTTAGCATCCGTTCCCTTAATAAGTTTCAACCCGCACATTGCATTTACCATAGGGTCCGGAGGTCCACATTTTGATGTATCAAAATAATAAGTACTCTCTCCATCTTTTTCTAACTTGAAAAAATCTACAGATGCCCCAATAACATCTATCTTAGATGCCTCTACAGGAATAAGTGACATTTAAACTCCTTTTAATTTATATAACTTAATTATATTTAATATAGAGATTGATGATGTTGATTTGTATCAACAATAATCCTATTTTATCTAATTTGTCCGCTTCCGTAAATTTTAAACTTATAAGTAGTCAAACCCTCTATTCCCATCGGTCCGCGTGCATGGAGTTTATTTGTGCTTATTCCAACCTCTGCACCGAAACCAAAAGCTCCGCCGTCGGTAAAACGGGTTGAAGCATTTACATAAACAGCTGCCGCATCAATCGCATTTAAGAACAGCTCTGCCGAAGTTATATTTTGGGTAATAATCGCTTCCGAGTGACCCGAACCAAATCGTACTATATGCTCTATCGCGCCCTCTACGCCGTCAACAACTTTTATATTTAAAATATTTGCCAGATACTCGGTGTCATAATCCTTCTCGGTAGCAAGCGCTACATCAATTATCGCTTGAGTATTTACACATCCTTTTAACTCCGTGTATGCTTTATCAAACTCCGCTTTTAAAAGAGGGAGTGCATTTTTTGCTATTGCACTGTCGACCAAGAGTGTCTCCATCGCATTACAAACACCGGGGCGTTGCACTTTTGCATTTATGGCAATTTTAATCGCATCGTCGAGTTTCGCGTCTTTATCTATGTAAGTGTGGCACTGCCCTTTATCGTGCTTTACTACGCTTACCGTTGCATTGTCGCATACATACTTTATAAGCCCCTCTCCGCCGCGAGGAATAATCAAATCAACATATTTATCCATCTTTATAAGCTTTGCGACTCCCTCTCTTGAAGAGTCGGGAATTAGAGAGATTAAAGATTTTGGCAGATTGTTTTTCTCTAAAACACTTTGGAGTATTTTTGCTATTGCTTTATTTGAATTTTCAGCCTCTTTTCCCCCTTTTAAAACACAGACATTTGAGCTTTTAAAACAGAGTGCGGCAGTATCGCTTGTAACATTCGGTCGAGATTCATAAATAATGCCTATAACGCCGATAGGAATAGATACTTTTTCGATTTTTAGCCCATCTTCGGTCACCCAACCCTCAAGAACGCGCCCTACAGGCTCTTTAAGTGCCGCTATCTCCTCAACTGCCACAGCCATAGCATTAATGCGTTTCTCGTCTAAAAGCAATCTATCTTTTAGAGCCGAGCTTAGAGAGTTTTTATCTGCATCTAACATATCAAGCGCATTTGCTTCAAGCAAATCCATGCTGTTCGCTCTTAGCGAGTTAGCCATCTCTCTTAAAATTCTGTTTTTCTCTGCTCCGCTTATAGTACCGATAACCCTGCTCGAACGCTTTGCCTCCGCTAAAAATTGTTCCATTTCTCACCCTATATATTAATATTTATTTTGATGATGTTATACTACCACAAAAAAGTTAAGGCATTTTATGAAAACTATCACTTTTATCGGAAACGGAAATATGGCACTTAGCATAGCTAAGGGTTTAAAAAATAACTATAAAATCGAAGTTGTAGGTAGAAGTTTTGAACAGCTTAATAAATTTGAAAACGAACTTGGCGCTCAAGTAGAAAAAGTACTAATAGATGGGTTTAATATTGAGGGTAAAACAGTTGTTTTCTGCGTTAAGCCTGCAAATGTTGAAGAGGTTGCTACTAAAATAAAAGGAAGAGCAGAAGTTCTTTACTCTGTCCTTGCGGGAACGACGGTGCAAAAATTAAAACAGTATCTAAACCCACATGCAGTTGTTAGATGTATGCCAAACTTAGCTGCAAGTGTTGGCAAATCTATGACTACGCTTACCGGAGATGAGGCGTTTAAGCGTGAAGCAGAGGAGTTGCTTGGAACTATCGGCACAACACTTTGGCTAGGAAGCGAGAAAGAGCTTGATATCGCAACGGCACTTGCCGGAAGCGGACCTGCCTACTTAGCGCTTATCGCCGAAGCACTGGCTGACGGAGCCGTTAAGCAAGGAATGAAAAGAGCCGATGCAATGGCGACTATGCGCGGTCTTTTTGGCGGCTTTGGCGAACTTATACAAGATATCCACCCTGCACTTCTAAAAGATGCCGTAATGAGCCCCGGAGGAACAACCGCTGCAGGATACGGTGCTCTTGAGAGTGGAAGTGTCAGAGCTGCATGTATAAATGCTATAGAAAAAGCTTATAAAAGAGCGACTGAACTTTAGCACTTCTTCTGCACTTAGAAGTTAAAAATTGCTATGCAATTTTAAGCTCTCCTTTGTCGATAAAGTTTAAGAACTCATCTTTAAACTTTATTCGATTTTGAGGATTTTGTATCCAAGCAAGATGGGTTTCGCGTTCTGTCTCAATAATAGGAAACCATGTTGTTTGCAAACTCACATCAAGCATACAACGGTCATAAATAGACTCTAAGAAATTCCATACGATAAAAGCATAAATACCGTATTCAACCTCTTCCTCTTCACTTCGCACAATATTTTGCCTTACAACATGCGGCTTTGCGAGAGCCTCTTTGAGTATCTCAAAATACATTTTATCGATTTCACCATAATGAACTATTCGCATCGTTTTATTGTAACTACGCATAGAATAAAGCAGTGCAAAAACAGCCATCATAGTTGATATAACACCCATAATAGCGCTTATAGCAGTCCAAAGCGTCGTATACTCTTCGTTAAAAAAAAGATCCATTTTTCTCCCCTAAATAAGATTTAAAGTTTGTGGTAGATGATAAAGCATTTTAGCAATTCGTTCATCATCTTTGGAACATCCGTAAACAAGCATATAGATATCTTCCAACCACTCTTGAAGTTGCGGTTTTAAAATATTTTGCATCTTAGTATGGTACACTAAAAGTTTCATAGGCGGTGCTGTTTTGTCATTTTTTATTGCTAAAATATAATCAAACGGATTAATTTTTCTGCACCCTAGTTTTTTATAAAATTGCTCTCTTTTTTCTCTTATTGCCTGTTCATTATTTTTTTCTGCAGATGAGTCTATCTCTATAAGCAAAGGCTTAATACCGTTTTTACTAAATATTTGCCTAGTGGCATAAGAAAAAAGCTTTGAACCTATACCTGAACTTCTTTGGGTTGTGTCAACTGCCATATATTCTAAAAGGTAAAATGAAGTTTGCGGCGAATGAAAGATGATACAAAAGCCCGTAGTTTTATTATTGTTTTTGGAGATAAAAATCGTGTAGCAGGGTGAGTATAGCATTTTCAAAAGTTCTTCTTTTGATTTCTGCTCACTCAGAGGAAAAGAGATGGAGTAAATGGCATAAAACTCATCAAAACCATCTCTATTTTTTTTACAAAGAGTTTCTATTGAAAGTTGCATATAAAAATAAGCTCTAGTTTTTATAAAAACTTCAATATCTCTTTTTCTATATCTTCTTTTTCTATAACACTTTTTTGAACTATCTCTTTAGAAAATAGCTCTTTTATCATGGCAGGAATTTCAAGTTTTGCTTCTTTAGATATAGCAACCAGAGCTTTTATATCTTGTGCATCAACTTCGCCTGTTAGCGCATTTGCAATTACCGGAGAAAATTTTGTCCACTCTGCAGTTGAATATGCTATAGTTTTTATCGCTGAATCTGAACAAGTCTCATAAGATTTCATACATGTAGCAGTATGAGGATCCATCAAATAGCCATCGTTGTAAAATGTATCTTTGATATATTTTTTGCCCTCATCACCATTACAAGAATCAGCATCAAAACTATTTTGAAGTTGTGCCAACTCATCTGCATTTAGCTCATAAAAGTTTTTACTCTCTAAACTTTCCATCAGCTCTCTAGTTCTCTCATACCCGAACATATCGTAAAGAACTCTCTCGACATTTGATGACTTTAAAATATCCATCGCCGGCGAAGTTGTACTTACGACATGCGAATCCCTTAAATCATATTTTCCGGTTTTTATAAGTTTTGTTAAAACATTGTTCTCGTTTGACGAAATAATAATTTTAAGAACCGGCAGTCCCATTTTCCACGCATAGTAAGCACCAAGAGCATTTCCGAAATTACCACTTGGGACATTTAAGTAAACTTTTTCTCCCATAGTTACCGCATTTTGACGAACAAGCTCTAAATAACTATGAATATGATAGATAATCTGAAAAATAATTCGTCCAAAATTCACAGAATTTGCAGCTGAAAGCAGTATATTTTTTTCTTTTAACGCTGATTTAAATTCATTTGAAGCTAAAAGTCTCTTTAGCGCATTTTGAGCATCATCAAAAACACCGTTTATACCGATAACTTTTAAGTTTTTTGCATCTTCCGTAACCATCTGAAGTCTTTGAACATCGCTTGTTCCGCCATCAGGATAGAGACATGCCACTTGAACATTTGCACGATTTTTAAAAGTCTCAAGCGCAGCAGGACCGGTATCGCCGCTTGTTGCAGCTAAAATCAGATAGTGTTCGTTTCTTTTTTGTGCGATTGATGAAAGTACGACACCGAAAGGTTGAAGTGCCATATCTTTAAATGCGCGAGTCGGTCCGTGATAGAGTTCGCTTACATAGAGATTCTCTTTTACTTTTACAACAGGTACCGGATTTGATGGATTGTCAAACTTGTCATAAAGAGCAAGTGCTTCATCTATTACGCTTTTTTCAATATCTATCTCAAAACGACCTAACATATCCGAAGCCAGCTCTTTATATGAAGAGTTTAAATGTTTATTTAAAAACTCCTCTCCAAGTTCCGGTAAACTCTCCGGTATATAAAGACCGCCAAAAGAGGCAATAGGACTTAGAATAGCTTCTGAAAATGTAACGCTTTGGGGCTTGTTTTTATCGCATCCGCGAGTTTGAATAAAGTTCATTTTTACATACCTAAAAATTTTTTTGAAATTATATCAAAAATTAACGGTGTTTATGATGTCTATGCTTTTTTTTAGATTTATCGTCATGTCTTAAAAATGATAAAAAAATGCCTATTAACAGTAAAGTCGCAACAATTTCATACCCCATCAACCATACAATCAAAAATGAACTCATATCTAAAAGTTTAAAATTACCGAAACTGGCATCGGCGATAAAGAAAAATAGAAATACGGTACCCACGGCATAAGGTATCGCTAAAAAATAGATAGTGTAAAAAATGCCCTCATAGCCGTTTGGTGCTAAAAGATAGTTACTAAACTCAACTTCTTGGGAGCTAAAAGAAGTTGAAACTACATCTTGCCTTCTCTTAGAATTTTTTTTCATCTCGCTCTCTCTGAGCATCTGATTATAATACATCAAATTATTTCTATTGTTATCCACATCTCTTTTGGTATCCATAGTTTTTTCCTTGATAATCAAGTTGTGACAAACCTTGAATAAATTATAACGAAAATAATTTTAAAACAGTTCAAAAAATATGATAAATTACTGAAATAATTTAACGGGATTTATATGAAAAGATTTTTGGGTAACTTCAAAGATCAATTCATCGTTAACACGACCTATCGTATACCCCTTTTTTACCTTTTTTCCTTTGCTGATATCAGGTGCTATTTGAGATAAATTTGCATAAATCGTATGTAATCCGTCATCATGCTCGACAATCACGATATTATCCAGTACCGGAGTTTTATCGGCGTATATTACTTTACCGTTAAAAACCGTCTTTACTTTTGCATCTTTTTCACTCGGTTTTAGAGATATTGATTCATTAAAAACTTTTATACCGTAAATCGGGTCGGTATAATTACCGTATGCTTTTGTAATCTTATACGGTTCAAACGGCGCAATTGTTTTTTCGCCGCTATACTCTTTTGTTTTTACTGCCTGATAACTGCTTCCGACAGATTTGACTTTAGGCAGATTATCGTCTGAAACTTTATCTTTAGCACTAAAAGCTTGAGCTCTCTCCGACTCTTCCTTGGCTTTATTAATCTCATCTACCTTGATAATATTTAGCTGTACCAAAGTTTTCTTTAACAAATCTTGCTTGCCTAAAACATCCTGAAGCTCTTTTTTATATGAATCTTTTGCAATTTTTAAATTTTTCAATAACTCTTTATTCGCCTCTTGAGTTTTGACAACCTCTTTTCTTTTTGTGTCAATCGTCGTTATTGCAGCTTCCAATGAATTTACATGTTGATTTAAAATATCTATATTTTTAGAGTTATTATGAAAATTTTCATTTAACCCTTTTATTTTACTTTTAGCATCTTTGAGCATAAGTTCAAGAACCTCATACTCTATGAGCGACTCCTCGTTTGCGCTATACTCCGCTTCGAGTATTATAGATAGTGACACACTTTGAGCTATCGTAAAAACCAACTCTTCTTCTAATTTGCTTCCATCTGATTTGAGTTTATCTTGAGAACTCTTTAGCCCTTTTAACTCCTTGGCATTCTCTTCATAAATACTCTCTTTATCTTGAAGTTCATCTTTTAACTTTTTAAGATATCCTTGTTGTTTTTGAATCTCTTCTTCTTGAAATATAATTGCCTTTGCCGTTTCATCCATTTTTTTATTTATATCTTCATGGCTTTTAGAGATAGAACTAATCTCAGAACTTGTTTTTTCTATTTTAGTGTCAACACTTGTTTTAGCTTCTAAAATAAAATTTGCCAATATAAATATTATCAGTAAACGACTCATGCCTCTTCTTTATGCCATAGAACTATTAACGATGCCAGCAAAATTGAGATAGATATCGCAACTCCGAGAATTGCTAAAAAATCATCTACCGGATTAAAGATAATTATACTGATTCCGATGCTTCCAAACTGCTCTTTTACCCAAGGATGGTATGAAAAATAGAAAAAGATTCCAAAAGCCAAAAAACTTGCAACAAGAGCATCAACGATAGCAAGTCTAAAGAGCACTGCCGAACGAAGCCAAAGGGCTGCACCGAAAAGTCCCATAATTGTCATTCTCTCATTGTGCTTATATTGCCAAATTCTAAGCTCTTTAAATATAAGTAAAACGGTAACCACTACGACAACAAGAGCAAAAAGCGAAACAACATTTTTAAATAACAGCAGAAGTTTATATGTCGTGTCATGTGTATGAGAAAAATCCTCTACTTTTGTTATTGAATTATTCTCAAATAAATTGCTTTTTAACTCTTTAATTTCTTGCGGAGTCGGATAATATGCAAGAGTCAGCTTATAAAATTTCGGTAAAGTAAGTTTTAAAAGCTCTACATTTGTATTTTTCATATCACTGCTTAATCTTTTTATAACCGAATCAGGCGATAACTCTTGCACATGTGAAATTATTTTATTTATCTTTAAAATATCAGTGCTATTTATCTGTTTTTTACTAACTGCTATAATAGAATAACTGCTCGCAAGATTTACTTTATATGCTTCAATTGAACGATCAACTATAAAAAATACTTGCATTGAAAATATTATGCTCAAAAGCGCGATTACAAGAGAGAGATGATTTTTAACGGATTTCATTAATACTCCCGTACTCTATATGAAAATGTTTATAATCCGTAGTTATAGTTTTTGGAATATGATGTGTTACTACTATAACCGTAGTTTTTAACTGACTATTGGCGCCCTCAAGCAAGTTCCAAATAAGCTGTGACGAATAGTCATCAAGGTTACCCGTAGGCTCATCTGCCAAAATCAAGATAGGATTATGAGAAAGGGCTCTCGCCATTGCCACTCTTTGCTGCTCGCCGCCGCTGAGTTCAAGCGGATATTTGCCTGATTGATGATTTAATCTTACATGTTTTAAGAGTTTGTCTACCTGAGCGTTTGCAACGCTCTTTACATATCCGTTAATAAGAAGCGGAAGCATAATGTTTTTATCAATAGTCCACTCTTTTATGAGTTTATAGTCTTGAAAAACAATTCCGATATGTCTTCTTAATAAATTTAGTTTTGAACGAGAAACACCGTTAAGTTCCACACCACCGACTACAAGAGAACCCTGTTTCGGATTTAATGCTCCAAAAAGAGATTTTAAAAGTGTTGATTTTCCACTCCCGCTTGCGCCTGTAATAAATACAAAAGTACCTGAATCTATGGAAAAATTAGCTTTATTGAGAATAGTTTCATTGTTTGAATATGATAATGAGAGATCCCTAGC
>CAYHRD010000038.1:0-13507 GCA_964358925.1 uncultured Sulfurimonas sp. | reverse complement strand
TCTGATTTTATCTTCTGCGATATCATAAATATTGGTATCATATACCTCATATTCTATACCGTGTTCTTGACAATGAGCTTTAAGTTTATCATAGTTTTCACCCATACCGTACGAAACTGTTACGGCAATAAACTCAAATTTAAACGGAGCACGGCGTTGCTGCTCTTTTAGTGCATGAACTAAAGTAAGCGAATCTTTACCGCCACTCAGTCCCACTAAAATCTTATCGCCTTCTTCTATAAGGTTAAACTCGGCATTTGTTTTGCCGAGCTTGCTCATAATTTTTTTAGATATTTTAATAGACATTTTAAGCTCGGCTTGTCTGAGCGTGAGCTTTACGCTGAGTAAAACATAGCGTTAGCGTAGCTAAATGGACTTTGTTCATTTAGCGTTCTCAATAATGGACTGCACCATTTTCATTATAAACTCTGCACTCTCTTTTGCACTGCTCTCTAAAAATTCATCAAAACTAAAACTTGCATCCATATCAGCTGCATCACTTATGGCGCGAAGAATAAAAAATGGAACCCCAAGTGCATTACAAACCACAGCAACGCTTCCGCCCTCCATCTCAAGCGCATCTGCACCGAATGTAGCACCTATCCAGTTCTTTCGCTCTTCATTAGCTACAAACTGATCTCCAGTGGCAATAATTCCCTCTTGCACATTTTTACCCATCTCTAGTGCCACTTCTTTGCTCATCTCTATCATCTGCTTATCTGCTTCGACAAAAACCGCACCCTCAGGAACATAACCGTAAGGATGACCAAAAGCAGTAATATCCAAATCGTGTTGGGATAATTTTGTAGCTACTATCAAATCTCCCACTTTAAGAGTAGGAGATATTGCTCCCGCAACACCTGAAAAAAGCAATCTATCCGCTCCAAAATGTTCAATCATAGTCGTAGCGGTAAGAGTAGAAAACACTTTTCCTATTTTACTATACGCAACAACCAGATCAACACCTCTATATGTCGCCTCGTAGTATCTATTTCCCGCAAATTCTACAGTTTTATATGAGCCTAGTTTTTCTAGTATCGGAGAGATCTCTTCGGGCATTGCTCCCATTATTGCAATTTTCATAAAATTTCCTTATATTTCAAATGTTTTAACTATTTTTTTATATCGAGGCAGCTTGTGCAAAATCTCCGCGCTCTCATCAACAATGCAGCTTCCGCCCCAAAAGCCAAGACCGTCTTCAAAACCTACTCTGTTTACAAATATAAGTTTAGCTTTGCATTCTGATGCTACCGTTTTAATAATCTCATACCACTTATCTTCAATATAGAGTCCGCTATCGCTAAAACCGCGAGCAGGAGAGGCAACAAGAGCAATTATATAGTCCGGATTTTCATCTATTAAATTTTTATGAACGCTTTTATGCCATAAATCTTCACAAACCACCATAGATATTTTTCCGAATTCATTTAAAAAACTCTCAAAAATATCCCCTGCTTTGAAGTATCTAGCCTCTTCAAACATTCCGTAATTTGGCAGATGAACTTTGTCGTGTTTTGATAAAAGTTTACCTTTACAGAAGTAAAGTGCAGCATTTCTAAAATCACTTCCGTCTCTAAGCGCGGCACCTACTACAATATCTATATGAAGACTCAAATCTCTTAAAGCATTAAGTTCATCAATGCTCCAAGCATCCTCAGAGAGTTTGTCTTGAAGCATATAACCGTTTAACGACAACTCCGGAAAAACTATTAAATCACTTTCATCTTTGCACGCAGTAATGATTGAAATAATTTCCGCTAAATTAGAGCGATTCAGCTTCGGTGCCGTTTGAGCCAGAGTAACTCTCATTTTATTTGCAAATCTGCTCTACAACTTCAAGCAAAGATTTCATATCCGAGATAGTGTATGTCTCTAAATTCGGTGCTATTCTTTTGTTGAGTCCTTTAAGAGTCGCTCCGTTTCCAAACTCAATTGCGATATCAACATCATCGGCAATCGCTAAAATCGACTGTTTATACTTAACCGGTTTAACCAACTGCTCCGTTAAAAGCTCAACTGCCTCTTTTTTTGTTGCATATGGAGCAGTAGTTACATTTGAGATAACAGGAGCTTCAAAATTCTCACTTATCATACTCTCCGTTAGACTCTTTAGAGGAATTTGTGCCGGAGATAAAAGCTCACAATGACTCGCAACCGACATATTAAGCAGAAGTGCGCGTTTTGCACCCGCATCTTTAAATGTCTGCTCCAGTGATGCCAAATCAGATCTCATCCCTGCAACTACTAACTGCCCGTCTTGATTATAGTTTGCAGGCCAAACCTTTTTCCCGACATTTTGTGCATCTTGACAAATTCTCTCAACCGCTTCATCATCAAGTCCCATAACAACCATCATTCCAGCTTCAATATCAGCACAGGCGTCTTGCATTAACTGACCGCGTCTATGAACAAGCTCAACGGCGTCTACATAGTCAATCGCACCACTCGCGCAAAGAGCAGAAAACTCACCTAACGAGTGCCCTAAAAAGAGCTCGGCTTTCACATTTGGGCACTTATCTTTAAAAAGACGATACGCTATCATCTGAATCAAAAGTATCGAGGGTTGTGTATATGCAGTCTGACCCAGCAACTCGTGTTCGCCAAAAATCAGCTCATCAAATTTTAGTCCGACTCTCTTTCCTGCTTCTTCAAACATCTCTTTAGCAATATCAGTATTTTCAAAAAAATCCTTTCCCATGCCAGTTGCTTGTGAGCCCTGTCCCGCAAAAATCATCGCTATCTTTTTCATTTTTATTCCTTATAAGTATTTACCATTATCAGCTATTTTTTTTCTTAAGGTGTTTCTATTTAGTCCAAGTCTGTCAGCCAATTGAAGCTGCGATTTAAATTTATTAAATCCGGCTTTAATTAACGGTACTTCATAGAGATAGAGAAAATTTTTATAATCACTATTTGAACCTAATTTATCCGCAAGATAATTTTGAAATATATCTATTAATTCATTCTCATTTATATCTTGCAATAGATAATGAATCATAACTTGTCTTCTTAAAGAGTTTGAATTTTGACTAAGATCAGGTTTAAAATTTTTAATTTTAAACTCCTCTTTTGAACAAAATAGCAAAGAAGCTTCTTTAATGAATTTTTGAACCAACTCTTCAACATCTTCCGGTCTTTCTCTAAGAGACGGGATGTCAAATTTAACACTAAATAGTTTATCCGCAAATTCATTATAATATGAACTTTTTGCAGTTGCAATAACTCTTATGTTGTTGTTATATATAATTTCTAAGATTTTTTTTATATTCGGTGAATTTTCTAAATTTGTGATAATGACCTTATTAACACCGCTTAAGGCTGTTAATAATTCGTCATAATTGGATGCATCAAGCATTGGTGCATCCGGAAGAATATAACGGGCTAAACTTTTTTTTCCGACACCGACCTCTCCCGTTATAAGAGAGTTTACATTCAGTGTTTTTAAAAGCGTAGCCGTTTTAAATGCTTGTGCCGAAGAGGCAGAAGCAGTTACATAACTAGCATCCACAACCAGTGCCACCACCAGAACCACAACAATCATCTTGTAGATTTTCTATAGGAATTCCACTCATTGCTTCTTCGGCAGATGCTTCTCTAATATTATTTACTAAAACTACAAAAGCCAAATCTTTACCTGACAAAGGATGATTAAAGTCAATAATAACACTCTCATTGCCAATCTCTTTTACGATAACCTGAACCGTTCCGCCATCTTCACCTTGACCGTAAAGGCTCATTCCGACTTCCAAATCAATTCCTGCAAATTGATCTAAAGGAACTTCCTGCAGAGCTTCTGCATTATATTCGCCGTAAGCATCCTCTGCTTTAACAAGAACTTCTGCTTTTTGACCGATTGTCATATTTGCTATCGCATTTTCCAATCCAGGAATTATCTGACCTCTGCCAAACATAAATACTAACGGCATACCGCCGATATTACTGTCTACGACTTTTTCTCCGTCGCTTACTTCGTATTCTATCGATACGATTTGATTTGTTTCTATTGCCATATTTTTAACGCCTTTTATTTTTTTACGATTTTATCATAATTAAATAAATTACGATAAATCGGTGCTATTTATTTGATTGAACTAAGTTTGCTTTTTGCTGTTTTTGCATGTTCACTTTGAGGATATTGTGCAATAACTGCATTATAGAAAGCTTCCGCATTTTTTTTATCGCCGGTTTTTTCCATTGACATTGCAGTATGAAGCATTAAAATCGGCATATAGTCCGCTTTTGCGTTAAGTGACGCACTTTTTTTATAATATGCTATTGCATCGGCATAGCTCTTTTTATAATACTCTATTTCACCGACCATATAATGTGCGATAGCAGGTTTATAATTTTTTTCGGCAAGACTCTTATAGAGTTCCATCGACTCGTCATACTGTTTTTTGTTATAAAAATCTTTGGCTTTTTTTTCAATTTCTGCATTTGGTAAATTAGCATCTTGAGCTTTAGCCGCTGTTTTTGTTTTGCTTCCCGAATCTTTTATCAATAAATCTTTAAGCTTATTTACATCGTTTACTAAAGAATTAAATTCATCTTTTTTAACATAAGAGTGATTTATTACATCTATTAACTTAGAAATCTCAGTAATTTGAAGACTAATTTTTTCTATATCTTTACTATTTACTTGAATTGACTCTATAACTCGTTTATCATACTCATTTTTACGATTATTCACATCTTCTAAAGATTTAATTTTAAGTTTATTATCGTGTGTTGAAGTATTCATACTTTCAATAATCGTTTGCAATCCATCAACTCTCTCTCTTAGAGAATCAAATTCATTTGCTTGCGTATTACTCTTGACAACAACTTTTTGAAGATTTTTTTTAGTTTCTAGAAGGGTCGCTTCCGTAGAAGTTAAACCATATGGATTAGGATTGTTTAAATCACCGGCACCGAACGCAGAAGGTTCGGCACAGATTAGATAATGAGGTAAGATTACTGCCAATAAGGCAATTATTTTACTACTATTCATAAATTACGGTAGAAGTTTGAATTCAACTCTACGATTTTTAGACCAGCACTCTTTAGTTTTATCAGTACAAGTAGGATTGCCTTCACCTAAACTTACCATAGAAATACGGTTAGTATCAACACCCTCTGCAACTAAAGCATTTTTAACTGTGTTTGCTCTTTTTAATCCTAGTGCGAAGTTATACTCATCACTTCCCCACTCATCACAATTTCCTTCTAGCTTGATAGCATATTTACTCGCTTGAGATTTTGCTACAGAAGCATCTTTAGATACATTAGCTTGCATATCAGCTCTGATATTGAATTTATCAAAATCAAAATATACAGAACTGAACTCTTTTTCTAAACGAGCCATGATATCGCTTTCAGACTCTGAACTTGAAAGAGATTTACCTGATACACTTTCACCTGCTGAACTTACTTTGCTGCCTGCTGCTGCATTGTCTAGTCCTTCAACTTTTGGCTCTTTATCGCTACAACCTGTTAACACTAAAAGCGCTGCAAATACACTTGAAACTACTACTTTTCTCATTTTTTCTACCTTAGAGTTTATTTGTCGGAATTATACCTAAATAATATTAAAAAAAAATTATATTTTAAATTTTACCAATCAATTGACTGAACTTTGCCATATTTGAGTGGAAAAAGAAAATTTTTATTATGATTTAATCTTATAATACCGATTGAACTTTGAGATTCATAACTTTTAATAAAAATTATTGCATCACCGTCTACCGAGAACCTTGGAAATTCATTTACACCAACTGCAGTAAGCCTTCTGATAAAATCAGTTTTTGTGGAGACAAGATGTAAATTAAATGTATTATGACCAAAAGATTCTGAACTTTCCCTTGCTTTATAAACTATATAGTCGCCGTATACACTACAAGCGGCATTGCTTTTTCCGTAGTGAACTACCTGTTCAACATTATTAGAATTTATATTTGTAGAAAATATATTCGGGTAGCCCAAGCGATCTGATACGAATACTACTTTATCATTACCCATAAATTGCCCACCGACATCTATGCCGCCGTAATTCGTTAATGTTTTCATATTTTTTGTGTTTACATCATAAAGATAGATATCAGGCTGACCTTTTGGAGCCATTGTAAGCAATAATTTGTTTCCGTCATCGCTAACATCAGAACAAATCATCATTCCATCAGACGATTTTATAACTTGAACTTTTCCGGTTCTGATATCTAAATATTTTAAAGTCGGCTTTCTTTCATCTAATGCACTGTAGTAAAAGGCTGTTTGCTCTTTATTTGCCCATTTTGGAAATATATTAAACCCGCCTTTTACTATTACATGTTGATAAGTAAGAGTATAATCTGAAACGACTAATTCACTTTTTTGAGGAGAAGTCATTCTTGAAAAAATAACTTTTCTCTTCATCCATTCAACGGGAGCTTCACCCATAAATTTGTTAATATCATATGCAATTGAGTGAGAAACAAACATGTAAATATTAGAATTATTTACATTATAACTTTTATTAAAAACAATATTACCGTCGCTTATTAGTTTAATATCAGTATTAAACGCACCGTTATCGCCTTCACTTAATCTATATCGCAATACATACTTCATATCTTTATTTTCAACTACTACGCTGCCTGCATCGTAACTAACTTTTCGATAATTTCCGTCTACATTAAAAATAGCAAGAACATTCAAATCAGCGACAATAGATTTAAAAAATCTATCTTTAAAGGTCTGATCATAACTAGCAGATGAATCTTCAACGGCAATTGAGGGAAGATTACCTGCTTTTTTTATAACATCTATCGTAGCATCATTTGCAAACAGTGACGAAATGACCAATAAAATTGAAATGATTATTTTCAAGTTTACTCCTGTGAAATTAAATTTATTACATAAACACCCGATTTATTATCAGGGTTTTTGGGAAATAAGACATTTTTAAGCTTATCTTTCATTTTATCGCATTCGCTGTTAAAAGCGGCATTGTCCGAATAAGTTAGAATTCTAAAGTCTATAACTTTCCCAAACGCATTAAGCTCTATAACAGCTTTAACAACCTTATTTTGAGTATTTTCAGGCGGCGTAAAATTTTCATAAACTAAAGCTTTAATTTTAGCCAAATATTCATTAACTTCATTACCCGTAGAGCTTTTAGACTCTTTTTCCGATTTGTTTTCTGAATTGATTTTTTGAATTTTACTTGTTATTGACTCGACTTTAGTTTCATCCGATTTAGTACTTTTTTTAGAAAGCTCTTGAGCAACTCTTTTATCTTCTTTCTCAATCACTTTTTCTTCTGTTTTTTTAATGCTCTTAGTTTTTACTTCACTAAATAAATTATCAATATTTATCTCTTTTTTTTCTGTTTTAGTAACAGTCTCTTTTTCAGGTTCCTTTTCAACAACAGGCACCTCTTTTTTCTCTTTTTCCACCGGTTTATCTACTGTTTTTTTTACTTCGCTTGATTGCGCCGCTACCATATTAACCGATACGGATACAAAGTTATCTTTTTGCAACGCATAGTCTTTCACTTTATCCGACAGAACAATAGCCATAAGGAAAATTGCCGAAAATATCGTAAAAAGAGATAGTGATATAAAACCACTAATATAAAAATAAGAGTTGTTTTTATCCATTAATTAGTAGCTAGTGAAACATCAACGAAACCTGCTTGCTTAACAGCAGCAAGTACGGACATAACGACACCGTAATCCAAACTTTTATCCGCACTGATAAGTACGGTTGCTTTTAAATCAAGCTTTTTTGAGTATAGAAAAAAATTATCTAAAAATGCGTTAAGTTCATAATTATCTTTATTAATTTTTAACTTTTTATCTTTATCTATCGTAATATGCACCGGAGGTATCTTAGATAATGTTTTAGTTTTTGAACTTTGAGGAAGATTTATCTTCTCTTCATATATCATATTCGGTGCAATAACCATCATTATTGCTAAAAGAACCAACATTACATCCACGAGCGGAGTAATGTTTAATTCAGGTTTTTCATCCCAGTTATAAGCCATCTTTATACTCTTCGAGCCATTATAGCATCGCTTTGCATTTCTATAAAGTTAAGTAGCTCATATGATTTTCTTTTTAATATCTGATGATATGTATATGCAAAAATAGCAACAAATATACCTGCGGCTGTTGCCACAAGGGCATCTGAAACACCACCCGCTATTACAGACATACCGCCGCTGCTTTGACCGATATGCGTAAATGTATCTAAAATTGAAACAACAGTTCCGAATAGTCCGATAAACGGTGTAGTAGATGCAAAAATTGAAAGGATAGATAGACCTTTTGTTGCATCTTTTGTTGCAGCCAATTGAGCTAATGCCAAAATATCTCTCGTAACATTTGAACTGCTTTTTAAAAAATTGCTTAAATAAGATTGTGGACTTACGGTTGCAGACCCCATTAAAACACTCTCAAGAGATCTATTTTCAATTTCAAGCCAACTGCTAAGAGAGAGATATCTGTAGTAAAAAACCCAATTTAGCACTATAAAGTAGAGTGCTAAAAGAGCCAAGACACCCAAGGTAACAGGGTGGCTTTTGAGGTAAAAATCAATTAATTGGTTAATCATATATTTTATATTAAATTCTGAGCTGCCGACTCAAGTCTAGCAGTAACAGACGCAATCGCAGGATTGTTATCTTTAATAGATTCAATAAGCTCTTTAGCATCACTAAGAGCTTTTGCAACAGCACTTTCACTATCTCCGCGAATCGCTACGGCACCTTCAACCAATACAATAACTTTCTTCTCATCAACTTGAACTACACCCCAGTTGATAAGAACTGATTCGACTGATTTATCCTCTTTCTCTATATCAATAACACCTGCTTCAAGCAGTGTAGTTAAAGAAGAGTGTTCTGCTAGAACACCAAACTCACCCTCTTCGCCCGGAAGAGTTACGCTAAGGGCTTCACCATTATAGATTATGCCGTTAGGAGTCAGGATTTCAAGTTTTAACTTATCCATGTCAGTCCTTTATGAATTACTTCATTTTTTGAGCTTTTTCAATCGCCTCATCTATACCACCAACCATGTAGAAAGAACCTTCCGGCATATGGTCACATTCACCACTAAGAATCATTTTAAAGCCCTTAATAGTATCCGCTAAAGAAACATATTTACCTGGTGAACCAGTGAAAACTTCAGCAACGAAAAATGGCTGTGATAAGAATTTCTCGATTTTACGAGCACGCTCTACAACATTTTTATCATCTTCTGAAAGTTCATCCATACCAAGAATTGCAATAATATCTTGTAAATCTTTGTACTTTTGAAGAGTTTGCTGAACACCACGAGCTACACCATAGTGCTCTTCACCTAAAATTTGCGGATCAAGTAATCTTGAAGATGAATCCAATGGATCAACTGCAGGATAGATACCTTTTTCAGCAATTTTACGGTTAAGAACCGTCGTTGCATCTAAGTGAGCAAAAACTGAAGCCGGAGCAGGGTCAGTTAAGTCATCCGCCGGTACATAAACAGCTTGAACAGATGTAATAGAACCGTTTTTAGTTGATGTAATACGATCTTGAAGAGCACCCATCTCACGAGCTAATGTCGGTTGATAACCAACAGCCGATGGAATACGACCAAGAAGCGCTGACATCTCAGAACCTGATTGAGCAAAACGGAAGATATTATCAACGAACATTAATACATCAAGACCTTTTTCATCTCTAAAGTATTCAGCCATTGTAAGACCCGTTAAAGCAATACGGTTACGCGCACCCGGTGGCTCACTCATTTGACCATAGCACAGTGCAACTTTGTCTAAAACATTAGAATCTTTCATCTCGTGGTAAAGGTCATTACCTTCACGAGTTCTCTCACCAACACCGGCAAATACAGATAGACCATCATGACCCATTGCAACATTGTGAATAAGCTCCATAATAATAACAGTTTTACCAACACCGGCACCGCCGAATAGACCAACTTTACCACCTTTAGAGTATGGTGCTAACAAGTCAACAACTTTAATACCCGTCTCGAACATCTCTGTTGTAGTAGATTGATCAACCAATTTTGGTGGTTGACGATGAATTGACCACATAGGAGCATCAGTTACTTGTTCTCCGTTATCAATTGTTTCACCAATTACATTGAAAATACGACCTAGTACTTTCTCTCCAACCGGAACTTTAATAGGTGCGCCTGTTGCAACAGCATCCATACCGCGTACAAGACCCTCACTCATATCCATTGCAATCGTTCTTACACGACCATCACCTAGGTGAGCTGCAACTTCAAGTACTAAACGAGTTTGAGTACCTTCTACATTTACTTTAACTTCAATTGCTTCATTAATTATTGGAAGATAACCATCAAAATCAACATCAACAACCGGACCCATAACCTGGCTTATTTTACCAATCATATTTTTCTCCATTATTTCATAGACTCCACACCGCTTATAATCTCTATAAGTTCTGTAGTAATAGCTGCTTGTCTAGCTTTATTAAACTTAATATTTAATGACTTAACCATATCTTTTGCATTGTTAGTAGCTGCATCCATTGCCTGCATTCTAGCACTATGTTCAGCAGCAACTGAATCAATTAATGAATAGTACATTGCGTATTGAACATATCTATCAACCAATGAATCTAGCATTTTTTCTTCATCTTGGGACTCTATCTCAAGCATTGATTTTTCTACTTCACCACACTCAAATTGGCTTGCATCAACAGGTAATACTTTGTTTACATGTAACTCTTGAGTTATCATGTTTTTATATCCATTGTACACAAAATGAAGAGCGTCAGTTTTTCCATCTTTAAAATCTTCTATAGAAGATAAAATAAAATCATCCGATCTCTCTTTGTCAGGCTTAGAACTAAGATTTGTAACTGAGTCAAAAAGTTCAACTCCGTTATATTTAAAAAATTCAATGCCTTTTTTACCGATTCCGCGTAAACGCACTTTTACATTTTTTGTTTTATATTCTGCTAAAAGTTTTTTAACGGCTTTAATTGTTTGAATATTAAAACCACCACATAAACCTTTATCAGCGGTTACAAAAACAATGTCAACTGTTTTTGGATTTTCAATCTCTGCAAAACAGCGATTGTCAATTCCACCAACTTTGTTGCATTTAATGCGTCCAGCTATTTCGGCAATCACCTGATTCATTTTTGCAGCATAAAGACGAGAGCGCTTAGCTAACTCTTCTGCACGACGAAGCTTTGCAGTAGATACAAGCTTCATAGCACGAGTCGTCTTTTGAGTGTTAGTAACACTCTTTATCTGTCTTTGAATATCTTTCAAGTTTGCCATAAAGTTTTCCTTATGCCGCTACAAAGCTAGCTTTGAACTCTTCAAGTGCTTTTTTCATTAATGCTTTAGTATCATTATCTACTGTAGAAGTAGCTCTGATGTTTTCAAAAATTTGAGGATAAGATGCTTCAATAAATGGATACATCTCAGCTTCAAAACGAACAACATTTGATGGATTCATATCATCTAAGAAACCTTCATTTCCTGCGAAAATAATCATTACTTGTTTTTCTGCTGAAAGTGGTGAAAATGGCGGTTGTTTAAGAACTTCAACCATTCTTTGTCCTCTTTCAAGCTGATTACGAGATGACTCATCAAGATCAGATGCAAACTGAGCAAATGCTTGTAGTTCACGATATTGAGCAAGATCAAGTCTTAGTGTACCTGCAACTTGTTTAGTAGCTTTAATTTGAGCAGCACCACCAACACGAGATACTGAAAGACCAACATTTATAGCCGGACGGATACCTGAGTTAAATAGTTCAGTTTCAAGGAAAATCTGACCATCTGTTATAGAGATAACATTTGTTGGAATATATGCAGCAACATCTCCTGCTTGTGTTTCGATAATAGGAAGAGCAGTTAAAGAACCAGCACCTCTCTCATCACAAACTTTTGCAGCTCTCTCTAAAAGACGAGAGTGAATATAAAAAACATCTCCCGGATATGCTTCACGACCCGGAGGGCGACGAAGAATTAGTGACATCTCACGGTATGCAACTGCATGTTTTGATAAATCATCATATACAATTAAACCATGTCTAGCGTTATCACGGAAATATTCACCCATAGCAACACCAGTGTATGGAGCCAAGAATTGAAGCGCTGCTGCTTCAGATGCTGTAGCAGAAACAATTATAGTATACTCTAATGCACCATGGTCTTCTAAACGACGAATAATTTGCGCAACAGTTGATTCTTTTTGCCCAATTGCAACATAAATACAAACAACACCATTACCTTTTTGATTAATAATAGCATCCAATGCAATTGTTGTTTTACCAGTTTGTCTGTCACCAATAATAAGTTCTCTTTGACCACGACCGATTGGAACTAGTGCATCAATAGCCTTAATACCTGTTGCCATTGGTTCATGTACAGATTTTCTATCCATAATTCCAGGTGCTTTCTCTTCAACGAAACGAGTCTCTGTTGTCTCAATAGGACCTTTACCGTCAATCGGTTCACCAAGAGCGTTAACAACACGACCTAAAAGTGCATCACCAACCGGAACACGAAGAAGACGACCTAATCTCTTTACCGATAAGCCCTCTTTTAATAGTGCGCCTACTCCAAGTATAACAATACCTACAGTACTCTCTTCAAGGTTCATAACCAAACCTCTAGTTCCCTCTTCAAACTCTACCATTTCACCGGCCATAACATTACTAAGTCCGTAAACTTGTGCAACACCGTCAGCATATGAAACAATTTTACCTATTTCATTAATATCAACACTTAGTTCAAAGTTGTCGATTCGTTCTTTAATTATTGAGCTGATTTCATCAGCTTGAATTTTTGCTACCACTACACATCTCCTCTCATGAAGTTAAATTGCTTTTACAATATGTTCTATTATTTGACTATTAATTCTTGATTTAGAAAAACTTATTTCTACTCCAAGATCTTCAACATCTACTTTAATACCGTTGAAATCGTTTTTAACAAATTTCAGTGATATTTTAGAGTTAAATCTGTTACCCAGCCCGTTGCCTAAATCTTCTATAACTCTCATATCGATATCGCTATCGCTATACACGATTCCACTATAACTTTTATTTGTTTTTGCAATATCTTTTCTCATTATCTCCGCTAACGCAGGTATAATGGCAATACGATCATGCTCGGCAAGTAATTTTATTAAGTTGTCAATATCTTTAGAGCCGACTGATTTAACCGCCGCCAATAAAATTTCTGATTTCTGATTTTTACTTACATCAGGGTTATTAATAACACTATTAAATTTCTCATCATTAAAAGATTGAGCCAAAACAGAAAATATTAAAGCTATATCCTGTATTGTTTCCGTATCAGAGCTCTGCTTAATTGCTTTGAGATATCTTTTTGCGATTAACTCTTCCATACTATGCCACCTTCTTTAAGATAACATTAGCCATAGCTTCTTTATCGAAACTATCGTCACTTTGACTCAGAACATCTTTAAGTGTGTTTTCAACTACGCTACGAACCATTTTTCTTTGTTCAAATTCAATTAGAACAGCCTG
>CAYHRD010000037.1:0-13704 GCA_964358925.1 uncultured Sulfurimonas sp. | reverse complement strand
TCAATCAAAGACAAACAGCTAAACCGACTGCTGTTTCAAATGCTAAGAAAAGCTCTCTTGCTCATGCAAAGCATAACGGTGATGTTTGGGAGAGTTTTTAAGAAGTAGAGAGATTGCCGCGCTTCGCTCGCAATAACGGGAGTGGGCAATCTCAATGACCCGTCACCCGTCACTGCGAGGAACGAAGTGACGCGGCAGTCTCAATGACCATTCATCCGTCACTGTGATACTTAAATGAAGTCACGGCAGTCCAATTTTTTAATGATTTTTCAAATTAATTTTCTAAGTAAAATTTTGTAAATAGACTCTCACAGTCAATTGATGATTTTAAGATTATATTATAGTTTAGAGGGTTTGTGCTCAATTTTTCTAGTTGAGCAGATGTCGCGAGTAAGTACATACTGCCATTTTGTATGATTTTTTCAATATCAGGATATTTTCTTCTAAGTGATTTTATAAGCTGGAAACCATTATTAAATACAGAGTTATGAAAATCTAAATCTATAATAAATTTTGTGTAATTATCCTTTTCAAAATTATTTTTTAATATGGAAGCAGTATTAAATATAGCTATTTCCAATGTAGGCATACTTAAAATCAACTTTTTTTTAAATACTTCTAATATATCTAAATCTCTGGTAGCTAAAAATATTTTTTCTCTATCATATTTTTGAAATTTTTTTATATCTGTACGATTTATAATGCCTTGTTCATATAAAAAATTATGAGTATTTATAAGTTTAAATTTTAAATTTTTTTCTAAATAAGAAATTATTTTAGGGGATTTTTTTGCTTTTATCCATGCCAATTCATTTGCTTTAAATACATATAGAGTAATTATGTGTTGTTCTATATGTTTCGCACATATATTTATATGACTTCCTATTGCATTTAATAATTCCTGGTTCTCTTTTAAGAATATAAATTTTTTAATTAGTGTTGTTTTATTTAGGAGAAGTTTTAATTCCGATAGAAATTCCTCAAGTTCTTTTATATGATTTAAAATCAATAAAATTTCTGTATCTTGATATTTTGGGTCAATGTCAGTAAAAATTTTTAATAAATCATTTAGATACGGTATAAAATCATTATATGGAAATTTTTGATTTACTTTTGCCGTGTTTTTTAATCGTATTAAAAGATGATTTAGCGGTATTATAATTGCATATCTAACATCATCTTTTGTTGAAATTTTGTTTAGTGAAGTTTTAGCACTCAAAATGATATTTTCAAAATCACTACTTGCTCCTAGTGCTTTGTATTTTTCAGGTTGTTGCCAAGTATTGTATATTTTATCGATAAGTGAATCGTTTATCGGAAGTTTGTGATTAATGTTTTTTAGATAGTTTTCTACAATATATCGAAATATCATAAATAATTCATTATCATCAATTACATGAAAATGGCTAAATTCATCATTTAGTAAAGGGTCTAAAATCTTCATAGAAATATCAATTCGTTCTTCATGGCAGTAGTCGTTGAGCCATGATTTTATATATTTTATCTGCTTTATATGCGTTTGCTTAATTTTTTGTTGAAATGCAAGTTTTTCATTATATTGAATCTGTAATTTATTGAAAGAATCAGAAAAACTAATAACGCTAAAAGGTTTATAAATAATTCCTTTAATGTTATCTTTAATATGCTTGGAGATATTATTTTTATTTATCAATGTGGTTATAAAAATAATTTCCAATGATTTGATTTTGCCGGTATCTATAAGTATTTCTACTAATTCTTCACCATTTATTTCAGGCATCATAACATCAGATATAATTAATGATATGCATGGGTGATTAGTTAATATTTCTATTGCTTGCATAGCGCTATATGCAATATAAATATTTTTTTCATGAAAAAAATAGTTAGATATTTCGTTTGATAATAAAATTCTAGCTGTTAATTTAGTTATTACTTTTGAATCATCAATAACTAATACATTTGTAGGCATCATAATAAATTAACTTTAAAACAATTTATGCCTTTAATTTTGATTTAGTATTGTTGAGCGTGTCATAACATATCCAAATCCGCGAATATTTTGAATTATATCTTCTTTGAGTTTGTTGCGTACACGATTAACTAATGAACGAATGGTTGATGATTCTACTTCTTCTCCATTCCATATAAACGATTGAATACTCTCATCTGTTATAACTTGACCAAAATTGCTTACAAAAAGAAGTATCAAAGCGTGTTCTCTTTTTGTAAATCTATGAACTGCTTCATCATAATATAGAAGATTTGTTTCTTTATTAAAAGAATAATGTTCACTTAAACGAATTATTGGATTTGGAATGGCCGTAACATTGGATTTTTTAGAAAGTAACCGTTCTATTCTTATTTGTAATTCTTTGAGATTAAACGGTTTTTTAAGATAATCACTACACCCTAAATCAAAAGCATTTGATATATGTTCAATATCGTTGTAGGCACTTATCATTATCTTTGGAATATTAGGATATTTGATTGCTATTGCTTCAAGACACTCTAATCCGCCTATTAACGGTGTATTGATATCTAAAATATAAAAATCATGCTGTTTTTCTTCAATAACCTTTAAAACATCTTTTCCGTTATCATAATGATCAACCAAATGTCCACGCGATAAGAGGTATGTTCTTATAGACCTAGACAGCATAAACTCATCTTCAAGTAATAGTATTTTCATATTTATATCCAAATTATTTTGTTGTTATTGTATATGGATTATGTTGCAAATTTGTTTCATATTTAAAAATATAGCGAAAAGAAGTTCCTCTGGAGAGAGTTGATTGTATTTTTATATCTACTGCTTCTTCTTCACAAATTTGTTTAACAATATTTAATCCAAGTCCATAGCCGCCTTTTTGTTCTGTTTCCCTATAAAAGCGTTCAAATATTTTTTTCTTTTCATTTATGATAGATCCGTAATTTCTAACTTCAAAAAAAAGATTATTTTTTTGTAATCCAACTTTTACAATAATTTCACGCGGCTTTTCCGAGTATTTAATTGCATTAGACAAAGTGTTGTCAACTAATCGAAGTAGTTTAAGTTCTGAAAAATAAATGTGAGGCAAGTCCGGTTGCCCGATTATTATAGAAAATGATAATTGATTTGCTTCAGCAATGCATGTAAAATAGTTTACTCTTTGTTTAATAAAATCAACTAAACAAAACTTATTTTTTACATTTATAGCACGATCCCGTTTCATGAGATATGTCATGTCTTCATAACTATGTTGAATGATTCTTGCACCGGCTTCTATGGAATCAAGTGATAAATTTTTAATTCCATCTAAGCGTAAAAGATCAATATTGGTAATGATTACGGCTAAAGGAGTATAAATTTCATGAATTGCATTTTTAAGAAATTTATCTTGTTCATCCAGTAGTTTAAGGGCATATTCCTTAGAACTTTCCAATTGTTTTCTGCTATCTTTTAATTCTAAATCATAATCGATTTTTTTAAGAGTACTGATTAGAGAGTTAAAAAGTTCATTTAGTTCTATGGGTTTTAGGATAAATCTATCTACCCCGCATTTTATAGATTCAATAAATACCTCTTTATCTTCGGTTCCGGAAATTGCAATAACTTTTTGATCAAGATTTATATTTTTAAGACTGTATGTTAAGTCAATCCCGCTTTTTTCACCGAGATTGATATCAGTAATTACGACAATCGGAATATTTTTATTTAATATTTTTTTATAAACTTCAAGAGCTTCATCGGCGTTTGTCGCTTTGTAGATATTGATAAAAAAATTGGCAAGCATATCACTTAAGCTTTTCATGATAAACTCGTTATCTTCTACTAGCAAAATAATTTTATCTTTTGCTAACTCTTTTAAAATCGACACAAGCTTTTTCAATTTGATACCCCTTATGAAATGCTAAGCATATTAAACAAATTACCTATATTATTTATTAATACAATGGATAGAGTATAACACAAGCGAAATTAAAATTTATATTTTTAAATTATATTGTTGAAGTAATTTTTCATACTCTTTATCTTTGCCAAATTCTTTAATATAGTATGAAGCAACCACCTTTGCTTCATTTAAATAATTATTTTTAAGAAAAATATTTAATTTATTAAAACTTGCTTGGTGGATACATTCTTTGATTTTTGATTTAAATATATTGATTTTGGCATATGGCAATAAGATTTGCTGTACCGCTTTAATATCTCCATTGGCAACCGATACCATCGCTTTGGTAAGTACTTCATCAAATTTTTCATCATATTCTACAAATTCTTGAATCGACTCTAATGTAGGGTATGTTGCGATAAATTCATAAACGAGTTGTATATTATCATCATTTATTAAAGTCAATAACTTCTTTTTAAGTTGAAGTTCTTTGAAAATATTTGTAAGTTCTTCTTTGTATGGAAGAAAAATGATTATTTGCTTAATACCTTGAAGTGCTTCATCGTATTTTCCATTTTCAATCATACTTTTAATTTTTAAAATTGAAGATTCTGCAAGAGCACATACTTTTTTATACATATCTTCTGTTGTCAAGAAATTGTATTTTTGAGTTAAAATAAAATATTCTTTAAATTGCTTCTCTTTGATGAAAGAATCTGCTTGTAGATAAATTTCATAATTTTTAAATAGCGAGTTAATTATATCTTTTTTTACGCTGACAAGACTAAAAGGTTTAAGCAGCTCTTGTGCTTTTGCAAAATTTCTAAGCGGATTTAACGCAATGATTTTTTTGGCTTCAAAAAAGCTCTTTGAAAAGTATAGTTCAAGCTTACGAGCACTATCTGTCTTACTTAAGTATGGAGATTTCTCTAGCATACCGTAAGCATTAAAAAATTCTTTTTTTTGAACTAAGAGTGAAAATTTTTCAAATTCTTTTTGCTTTTGCACTAAAGAAGCGAACTCCCTTTTGTGATTTTCATCAGACAAAAAAGGTTCTGCCGCTTCCATCGCTGATGCTGCATTTCCGGTTGAAAATAAATTTATTATCTCTTTGATCATCTCTTCCCACGCTTCTTCAAATATTTCTGAGAGAGGGTGTATAGTAAGAAATATATTTTTATCTAAATATTTTTTAGCATTTTTAAAATCTTTTATAGTTAGTGCTTGAGAAAAATCATCTATGTATGCATACATATCAACCATATACATCCATCCGTTTTCAAATCCTATAAAAAGAATATTATCTTTTACATGAAGAGAACTGATTCCTATTTGATCTAGCTTAAAAGAAGAGACTAAAGAGTTGTCCGATAATTTTACAATATAAATTATTTGGCTTCTACCGCCTACTATTGCAAAACGCTCACTTGAATCTACTACACAACAGTTTGGCCATGATGGAAAAAGAGCTTTTTTTGAGATTTCTTTAGTTTTTAAATTACATATATAAGAATTTCCGTCTCGCCCTATTGCATAAAAAGATTTTGATTTGTTGAAAAAAAATGAGTGTTCTATAACATCTGTGAAGTATGTGTTTAATTCCTCTTTATGATAGCGAAGGTTGAGAATAGTAAGTGATTTATCAAATGCACAGTAAGCCAATAAGCTTCCATCGTTGTTAAGTGTAATACTGGAAATATATTCAGGTTTTGGTTTGAGTGTCATCAAAATTTTACCGGATTGAGTGCTGTACATATGGATTCTTCCGTCTGTTCCACCGGTAAAAAAATACTCTCCTCTATTTCCGCAAAAAGATATAACTTCTGCCTTTTGGTCATTTCCGTAAAATTTAACAGCTTCGTCTAAAAAGAACTGAGGATTCTGTTCCTTTAGTATTTTTTGGGCATCTGTCTTTGGTTGTATACTTGAAAGATTTAAACATATCGCACAGCTTCCGTTATCTTTTATGCTATAAGCTACATGACCATTTTTACTAAAAGATGACCCTTTTTGAAATTTATGAAGAGCTGTTTCTGTTTCAGGCACTATCGATATACTTGTTTTATTATACGAAGATTTATTGACGGCATGAAGGTTTCCTTCACAGTCGGTAAAATAAATTGCATTTTTTCCGGCGTGAATTGCGATTATACTTGTCTTTACATTGTATGACTGAATTATCTTAATCATTTTATTTCATTTAATGTGCAGTTTCTATTAAACAAAGTAGATAAAAAGGAACATTATTGTTTGAAAGTATTCGTTTTATTTTTGGTTTATAAATATTTTCTTCAATTTCAAAACATAAATCTTCTTCAATAAGTAAAAACTCCTCTTTCCAGTCACAAATTAATGGATTTATTTGTGTTAGTGAATTTGATGAGAGAATATCTTTAAAATTTAATGTTTTATCAATAAATTTTTTATAAAAAGGAGTGCCGATAAAAATAGTGCTTATTTCACTGTTACCAGCTATGATTTGATCATTTTGGTCAATAATAAAAGAGGGTAGAGGTATATTATTTACTAATGAAACAAGAGAGGTATTAAATGCATGATCTAAAAGTTGACGCTGAGTAAATCTCTCTTTTTCTACCAATAGTATCTCTTGCTCGATTTTATATGCCAAATCATGAAGTATAGTTTCAAGCTTACTAAAACTAATCGGCTTTATCATAAAGTGTTCTATTCCGATTTCAATAGCTCTAAGCATATATTTAGCTTCAGAATGTGCCGTAATCATAATACACTTTTGTAATGGATTATGCTCTTTTATTTTTTCAAGCATGTCAAGACCTTGCATAATAGGCATTGTTTGGTCTGAAATAACGATATCTATAGGACGAAGTGAATTAAGATAAAATTCAAGCCCTTCTTGTCCATTGGAAGCAAGAGAAACATGCCCGACTGTATTTCCAAGCATATCAGAAACTATTTCTCGAATTAATCGTTCGTCATCGACAAATAAAATATGAAGTTTTTTTAGAAGATTTATATTATTTTCCATAATTATCCTTTTGTTCAGTAGTAAGAGGGAATAAAATACTAAATGAGGTATTTTGTTCAACGCTAGAGGCAGTTATATTTCCGTTTAGACGCTCTTCTATAATTCGCCTAGACATATATAAACCGATTCCTGTTCCTTGTGATTTATGTTTTGTTGTAAAATATGGTTCAAATATTTTATTTATATTCTGCTCACTGATTCCTCCGCCGTTATCATTTATCTGGATAAACACTTCTTGTTCGTCACTAATGAGCTTAGTTTTTAAAATAATTTTTCCGTCTGTAATTTTATTGGATACTATGGCATCTCTGGCATTATTAAGAATATTTAGTAATACCTGTTTTAAATCATCAACAAAGCCATAAAGTCGTATACCATCTTGCATAGACATTTCTACAGAAATACTCTCAAGATTAAAACTAGGTTCCAATAGAGTAACCGTATTATCCAAGACAGAAGATAAGTCATAGTGAATTTTTTCTTTATTTGGTTCAAAATGACCTCTAAAATCATCTATTGTCTCGGACATATGACCGATTGTATCCATAGCTTGTTTGAGAGTATCATCCATATTTTTACTATCAAGTGAATTATTTTTATACATAAAATAAATTTTCTGAAATAGTAGTGAAATGATATTTAGCGGCTGTCTCCACTGATGCGCGATATTTCCGATCATCTCTCCCATAGCCGCAAGCTTTGCTTGTTCAAAAAGAAGTAAATCTTTTTGACGATTTTTTTCAAGTTCTTCTTCAACTTTTAACGCTAAATCATTGTTAAGTTGCTGAATAGTTTTAGTGGAACAGTAACTAAGCGAAAGTGAGTAAACAAGCTGATAAATTTCTTCACCGTTAAACGGTTTTCGTACATAGTATGTATTGCTTTTGAGTGAATCTAAAATCTCTTTATTTGTTCTATCTGAATAAGCAGTAGCTATAATAATATGAACATTGGGATCAATTTGTTTAAGACGAAGTGATGTTTCAAGTCCATCAATACCGTTTGGCATACGCATATCAACAATACAAACAGGAATAGCTATTCCTTCCTTGTGTTTTTTTAAAAAGAGTTCCACCCCTTCAAGCCCGCTATTTGCTTGATAAATTTTAAAATTCATAGTCTTTTCTATAGGTTCAATAGCACTGCATTCTATATTATGCAATTTTTCTAGTTTTAAAACAGCATCTTCAAGACTAGTTTTTTGATAAGGAACTAAAATCGAAGCATATGCATCTAAAATAGTTGAGTCATCATCAATTGTAAGAACATTATAAGTATCTGCCATCATGATCGCCCCCTTGTGTAAGTGTAATTGAAAATAAAGCTCCTTTTCCAATTCCCTCTGAGCTACAGGTAATAATATGTCCATTCCCTGTTAGAAAATTGGCAAATGAATGTAATCCCAATCCATGACCATCTTTTTTTGTAGTAAACCCTTGAAGAAAAACATTTTTTAGCGTGTCATTATCCATTCCAATGCCATTATCAAAAATTTCAATTATAATATTTTCATCCATTACTAGCGTATCATTAGCCATCATATCAAGTTCAAAAAAACTACCTTCGATAGGAACGCTTTTGATTGTAATTTTTATATATTTTTCAGGGAGATATTTTTTATTGTTTGCAAAATCAATTGCATAAATAGAGTTTTTTAATAAATTTAGTAATCCATTAAATATGTGTATTCTGTTGATTTTAAAACTAAGCTCTGAAGCGATATCAAGAGTTAATATAATGTTATGTTTTAAGAGTTGTGGTTCAATTACACTGCGAATTTCTGTAATTAAATCTTTAAATTTAACAATCTCATCCATATTGTTTTTTGTGTTTTTATATAATTCTTGCTGATAAGCTATTGTTGTAGCAATGTTATTGATAGCTTTTTGGAGATTTTTCATATCGCTATCTAGTATATTTTTTACAGTATCAGTCAAAGATGATTCAATAATATTAAGGCTCATCTCAATTCTTTTGAAATTTTTGAGATATTCTTCTTTGAGTTCCTCTTTTATATATTCTTTATTTCCTTCAAGTTGTTTTTTGATATGGTCAAAATATTTGAAAAAAAACTGTATAGGTTCTAAATTTTTTACGATTTTGCCGGAAAGATGTTGAGCACCTGTTATAATATTGCCAATATTATGGATATATTCACTGGTTACATCAAAAATACCTTGTTTATAAGCAAGTTCTTTAGAAATGCTGATTTCATTTTTATGCAACTCTACAACATTTGTAATATCTGTTAGAGATAATATGTAACTTGTAGGAAAGTTATTTAAATTATTTTCTTTATTGTCAATTATTGTAGAAATAATTGTAAAATAAAAAAGATCTCCATTTATAGTTATCTCAACTTTTGGCAGCATTCGTTCATCTTTAAATGTTAAGAATTCAAACCATTCATCATTTTTGCATGAACCGTATGTATCGGTAATAGGAAGAATTTGAATATTAGCAAAATCATTTGGTTTCATTATTTCACCAAAAATTTGATAAAAATAATTGTTTGCTTGTAAAAGCTCTCCTTGATTGTTAATAAGTAAAATTGCCGTATGTGCCGTAGCATCAAATAGACTTTTATTAATATGTTCTAGATCTTGTTGAAGCTGATGAATATCTGCTTCATGTTGTAAAATAAGAGATGATTTGCCTATTTGCATTAAAATCCTTGCAATTTATAATAAAATATATTGAGGATTATTGCTAATTTGTGTTGCAAAGCTGTTGCAAAATTATTATTTTAAGAATTTGAATTTAACATTAATATATAATCGCTGTTGTAGAATATAGGCAAGCTTAAGTTGAGAGTATATATGAAGAAATAAATATAGGATTGTAAAGTGCAAATAAGAATTTATTACGAAGACACAGACGCAGGCGGGATAGTTTATCACTCAAATTATCTAAATTTTTGCGAGAGAGCTAGGAGTGAACTATTTTTCAAAAAGGGGCTTTCGCCGATTTTAAAAAACGGTCACTTTGTAGCAAAAAAAATAGAAGCAGATTATATTGCAAGTGCAAAGCTGGGTGACGAGTTGTATGTAAAAACTGAGCTAGTAGGGATGAGGGCGGCTTCATTTGAGCTTTTGCAAACCATTTTTAAAGATGAAGATGCGTCTTTGGGGCATAAGAAGATATTTGAGTTAAAAATATTGCTTGTTTATACCACTTTTGACGGTAGACCTCAAAAAATTACGCAGGATGTCAAAGAGCTTCTTTCTCTACTCTTCATCGCTTAGCCCGTATGGGACAAAGCTTGAGAGAGAAGGTTTTGTCAATACTATCGGATATATCATCTGGTTATTTTGCATCTCTATACTATACTCTCTATTTTCGCCGCTTATAATATGAGTAAAATAGTCTACGCCGACGGTTGTTGTATAGTTAATCCAATCATAAACTATATCGTTTGATAAAAAAGAGTTTATCTCTATAAGAACATCTTTGTTTTGGGTAATCGAATTTGCCACTATCATCTTTCTTCTATCTTGGTACTGCGTCATAGAGAGAAGAAGCGGATTATAGTTTGTTTGTGTTGATAAAACATTCATAGCATTTGTATCGTAAAGCGTCAGCTGAGATATTATCATTCCGCTTTTTACTATCGGTGTGTTTATAAAAAATGATCCCCCGCTTATTCTTGAATTATCTTTTAGTTGACTTTCTAAATTTGTTATTTTCTGAGGGATAGAAAATTTTATGACACTTGGATTTCTACCATCTATATTTTTAGTTTTAAATGCAGACTCTTGATAACTAGAGAGTTGTTTGCCTATTTCGGATTCGTCGTAAAATATAACAAGCGGTGATGCTGATTTGCTTAGAAGCAAATCGCTTTGGGCGCGATAGTCAATTCCGCCGTAGTAGAAAAATTTAGAGTTTGAATGAGTGTCTTTTTTGTTGATGGTAGGGAAAAATATATTGATTTGAGGATTTATTTGTGAGACGACGCTCTCACCCTCTTGAGTTAGCGGAGCTATAATATAATTGAAACCGTCCTCTTGAATTTTCTTTAGCGCATTAGATATCTCTTTATGCCCTTCGTCTTCTATTTTATAGCTTTTTAGTTCAAAAGGGTATTTTTTTGACATTAAATACGCAAATGAAGCGTTTGTCGTAGAAGCCGCATATCTGGTAATTTTTTTATACGGAAGAAGCAGGGCTATACGAATCTTTTCTTGAGAATTTATTTTAGAGACAGGTTGATAAGTAGCTTCATAAGTAGCTTCGGAAGATGCTTGAGAAGATGGCTGCGGAGCAATTTGAGAAGCAACCTGAGCAGTGGCAGTCTGTTTAACATTAAACATAGCCAAATACTTATCTTTCAATTTTCCTATTTCTACATCTTGAAACTTAGTATCGGTATAAGATAAAAAAGAGAATAAAAACCCCTCTTTAAGATATTTTTGCAAGCACTTTTCATTACAAGCATAAGGGTCTAAATTGAGTACGGATATTTTTGGGAGGGGCACGCTTGAAATCAAATAGCTCTTTGCAAATAGAGAAATCGGAAATAGCAACGCTAAAAAATATAGTTTTTTCATATACAACTCTTTATGGTTTTAAATATATTCTCTACATACTCATATTTAAAGGAGTATGTAGAGTTTTCAAATCCATACTTTTTCCTGTATTTTACATTTAAGGTATGGATATTTTATTACGGGCTTTATTATAGCCATCTTGAACTTAGACTATTAATAATTATATATAAGCAGTATTAGCAATATCATTATTATCTTTACATAATAAGAAAGTTAAGTTCGGATTTTAGTATGTTATTCTATGCATCTCTATTAAACTTGAATAATCCCCATTATCAGCGGCTTTAAGTGCTTTTATATACTCATCTCTTTTAGGGTTTTCTTTGGATAGTAAATCTTCTTGCCATTTTACTGGCATAGAACCATTCTGTCTAAGATAGATGTTTGCTAACATTCTAGACCAACGACCATTTCCATTTTGAAAGGGATGGATTTGCACTGCACGATGGTGTATTCGTGTTGCTGTCTCGTAGATATCAAATGTTTTATTCTTATCCCAAAACACTATATCATCTGCCAAATCTTTGAGTGCAGTTGGTACTTGATAAGCTTTTATACCAATAGAGAGTTCAACATGTCTAAATTTACCAGCCCAATCCCATACATTACCGAACATCTCTTCGTGAAGCTTTGAGAGCCATTCGTAACTAAATGGTGCCAACTTTTTAGATGGTGGTGCAGATAAGTATTTCAGTGTTGCAAGTGCAATGTTATTGGCCTCTGCTACATAAATCTCTTTGAGAGAGTAAACCTTATTTCTTGGTAGTTTCAGTCCTGATACATCATCAAGTGGCGTTGCATCATCTATTGGCTTTGTGGAGTGTATCATTTTAGGCTACCCAAAGAGTATCTTGATAATTACCACTTAAAAACTCTTTTTCATACATAGAGATAATGTTATTTAAATTATCATCCTCTAAACCTTGCATCTCCAGTGCTGATGTACCTTGAACTATAGAAGCTAAAAATAGAGCTTTTTCATGTGCTCTTTGTTTCTTTAGCACACTTAAAGATACTTGTTCATTTCCAGCAAAGTCTAGACCTAAGAAGTTTGTTACATGCTCGATTGTGCTTAACTTTACATCCTCATTTTTCAAGAGTCTATTTATAGTTCTAACACCTACACCACTAAGTTTAGCAAGATTCTCTACCGTAATGTTCAGTTGCTCTTTTCTAGCGATGATTTGATTTATTAAGTCTAAGCGTTTCATGGTAACTCCTTTACATGTATTATGCCATAAGTGGCATTAAATTAAAGTTTAACCTTTTAATATATTTGGTTTTAGCCCCATAAATACTACCTTTGGATGTCATCTATACTTTTTGTAAAATTTACTCTAAAAAGTATGGATAATTATGGTTATTTGTAAAAAAATTGTATCTAGTTATGTCTTATATGTTTCTTTTGAAAGCCTATAAATAGGGATTTTATAAGGTTTTGTATCTAGTTGTAGTTTTGTTTTATATACAACTCTTTATGGTTTTTAAATCATTAAATGTTACTTTCTTATCATCAGGATTTCTAAGCAGATGATTCGGATGGTAAATCGGAACTAATTTATAATTTTTAAAATTTATAACATGTCCTCTTACGCTTTGAAAATTTTCATTTTCTGCCGTAACTTTAGCATAAGCTTCTTTACCTAAGGTAACAACTACTTTTGGTTTTATAAATTCTATCTGCGAAAATAGATAATTTTTGCACGAATCCCATTCTGAACTAGACGGTGTGTTCGAGTTTAAAGGTTTGCATTTGACTGCATGCGTAAAATATACATCTTGAACTTTTAGACCTAAAACATTCTCTATCATATCTTTTAGCATTTCACCGCTTCTGCCGCAGTAGTATGAGTTTGTACTATCTTCGCTTAGCGAAACGGTGTAGTCAATTATCATAACATCCGCATTTGGATTTCCGTAACCGCTCATACTTTGAGACCTTGATTTGCTAAGGTCGCATAGATGGCATGTGGAGATATCTCTTTTTATTTCATCAAGATTATGAGGTTTTTCATTTGAACTTTTTTGATTTACAGAGAACGAATCACTATATTCAAAACCAAGAGCTTTTAATCTATAGAGGTTTTGAAGAAGAAGAAGGTTCTGAAAAGAGTCCAATTGTAACCTTATTTGAGTTGAAATAGTGATGAGAGTATATTTAAAGTGTGGTTGATATTGGCTTAAAGTTTTGCAGTAGATTTGCAATAAAACAAGGAAAATAGCACCTCTATAAATCTGTTTTCTTAGTTGTTTTGCAGTTCTTTTGCACAAAAGTGGTACAAAAACGGTACAA
>CAYHRD010000036.1:0-13779 GCA_964358925.1 uncultured Sulfurimonas sp. | reverse complement strand
ATTTGCCTTTTAGCGCTTTTACAAACTCTATGCCATCCATACCCTGCATATTTATATCTGTAATAATTAAATCAAAACTATCATCAATGCTCTTGAGTGCATCTTTTGCATTTTTGAATGTTTTTACTTCAAACTCTTTATAGTCGCTCATCGCGATTTCAAGAGATTTTCTCATATTGATATCATCTTCAACTATTGCAATTTTCACTAAGAACCTTAGAGTTTGGATGTTTAAACATTCTTATTTTAAAGGTGCAATTCTAACAATATTATCATTAAAATCGACTTTGAAGCAAGTTGTTTTAAGTACTAGCGTTGTTGTCGAAGAGTTTTTTAAATTTGTGGTTATCTCTTTATGTTCTATATGAAGTCCAAGTTTGTGTATGAAGTCGATAAATTCCTCAGAATTTTCGGAGATTATTTTTTTTAAATCTTTACTATCACTCTTGCTAAAAACTAACTCTTCTTGCGGCTTGCCGTAGCATTTTGTCATAGCCTCTGAAATAAGCAGTGTTTCATTGTAAAGCATAATATCTTCAATTATATATTTGTAGGAGATAAGATACTCACTTGCATGAAGTGCAAGTGAGCTAAAGAAAATTAATGAGTAAAGTCTGAGTGAGAAATCATTATTTCCATCTCTACTTCGCATAATCCCTCTTTAAAAGTTGTTTCAACAATATTTGCATTCTTTACCATAGCCTGAACATAAGTTCGTACTGTTGATTTTTGAATCATCATATTTTTGATTGTGTCTTGTCCATCAACACGAACGCCTTTAACTTTCTCTGCTATTGCTCTGTATGCATCTGCGATTGCAGCTCTTTTTGCAAGAGCATAAGCTTGAGCGGGAGAAGCGGTGTTCATAGGTGCGACACCTTGCCCGACAACTGAAATATGCATAGAACTATTCTTTTTTAAAAGTTCTTCTTCAGCTTTTATTGAAGCAAATGCTTCCTCTTTTTGAGCTTTTGCCTGAGCAAGTTCTTCTCTTATTTGAGCCGCTTCAGCTCTTACTTTTTTAAGCTCTACATTTGTTTGTTCTACAGTAGTAGCATCTCGCTCTGATGCAAAAAGTGATGAAACACTTAAAAGCAGTGCAAGCAGTACGGAATATCTCATTGTTTGTCCCTTGACATGATTTTATTAACTAGTCTAAGCAACTATTATTCCAACTCATTTGATTCAAAAAGAGAATCATCCTCTTCTTCATCTTCGGTTGGCTGTTTCGGACAACGAGAAACACTTGCTACATCATCCCCTTTTACTATGTAGACACCGCTTGTATTTCTGCTTGATTTTGATATTGTTTGCATATCTACTCTTATCATTTTGCCGGCTTTTGTAAGTGCCATCATATCCATACTCTCATCTACCATCAAACATCCGACAACAAATTTTCCGGTTTTAGCGGTCATTTTCATAGCGATAACACCAGAACCGCCACGATTTGTTAAACGATATTCACCGGCATCAGTTCGTTTTCCGATACCCTTTTCGCTTACTACTAAAATCTCTTGATCATCATTAGCAATAATATCTGCATCTACAACTACATCATCTGCATGTTTAAACTTGATACCTCTAACACCTCTGGTATTTCTGCCTTGATCACGAGTTTTTTCCATGTCAAATTTTATACATTGAGACATTTTAGTCATTATAAAAAGATATTTTATGCTCTGATCTGCAATTTTTGCAGTTATGATAGAATCATCATCATCAAGGCTGATAGCTCTAACACCGTTGCTTCTAATATTTGCAAATTCACTTAAATTTGTTCTCTTTACAACACCTTTTTTAGTGAAGAATACTAAAGATTTCTCTTCGCTAAAGTCAGTTGTCGGGTTAATTGATTGGATTTGTTCATCTGCAACAAGGTTGAGTAGGTTTACAACAGCTTTACCTTTAGCTATTCTGCTTCCTTCAGGAATTTTATAAACTTTTAGCCAGTGGAGCTGTCCGCGGTCAGTAACAAAAAGAAGTGTATCATGTGTGTTACATGTAAAGAATCTTTCTATAAAGTCATCTTCATAAGTTGTAACCGCAATTTTACCTTTTCCGCCCCTTTTTTGTTTTTCATACTGTACGAGAGGAACTCTCTTAATGTAACCTCTGTGAGTGATAGTTACAACCATCGGCTCGTTAGGGATGAGATCTTCAATATCAATATCGTCATAATCATCTTCAATTTCCGTTCTTCTGCTATCCGTATAGATAGAGAGGATTTCATCAAATTCTTGATCTATGATGCCGTGAAGTATCTCTTCGCTTTTTAGGATAGATTCTAGGTAAGTAATGAGTTCAAGAAGTTCACGAAGTTCATTTTCTATTTTCTCGCGCTCTAATCCTGTAAGTCTTCCGAGGCGCATATCTACGATACTTTGCGCTTGAAGCATGCTAAAATCAAACTCTGAAACTAGGTTGTCTCTTGCTTCTTCAATGTTTTTACTAGATTTTATAACTCTAATGATTTCATCAATAATATCAAGGGCTTTTTTTAGACCTTCTAAGATGTGCGCTCTGGCTTTTGCTTTTTCAAGGTCAAAGATTGTGCGGCGGATGATAATAGTTTTACGGTGATTGACAAAGTGCTTTAATATGTCAATTATCCCAAAAACTCTCGGTTCTTGATTTAATATAGAAAGCATAATAATACCAAAGGTAGTCTGCATACTAGTCTGTTTGAAAAGATTGTTTAAGACTATTTCGCTCATTGCGTCTTTTTTTAGCTCAATTACGACACGGATACCGTCACGGTCAGATTCATCGCGAATCTCAGAAATACCGTCTATCATTTTATCTTTTACTAAGTCTGCAATATTTTCAATCAGGCGAGCTTTGTTTACCTGATACGGCAACTCGTCGATTACGATGACATCTTTGTTGCCTTTTTTCTCTATATGAGTTTTAGCACGAACTTTTATACGGCCGCGACCTGTTGCATATGCATCCATAATCCCTTTTTTACCGAATATTGTTCCGCCTGTCGGGAAATCAGGTGCTTTTATATGCTCCATAAGTTCAAAAAGCTCTATATTTGGGTTTGCCAAAAGTGCTTTTAAACCGTTCATAATCTCCGTAGGATTATGCGGAGGAATATTTGTTGCCATACCGACCGCAATACCAGATGAGCCGTTTATAAGAAGATTAGGTACGCGAGTAGGCATAACATCCGGTTCTTTTGTAGTACCGTCGTAGTTGTCTATCATATTAACCGTATTTTTTTCTAAATCTTTTAAAAGCTCTCCGGCATATTTCGTCATTCTAGCTTCGGTATAACGCATCGCAGCCGCGCTGTCGCCGTCAACCGAACCGAAGTTTCCTTGTCCGTCTACCAGCTGCATTCTCATAGAGAAGTGTTGAGCCATACGAACAAGTGCATCGTAAACGGCCGTGTCACCGTGCGGGTGGTATTGACCGATAACATCACCGACGATACGGGCTGATTTTTTAAATTTTGATCCATGGGAAAGACTTAGTTTGTCCATAGCATAAAGAATTCTTCTGTGAACGGGTTTAAGTCCGTCGCGAACATCAGGCAGTGCACGCCCCACGATTACGCTCATAGAGTAATCAAGGTAGCTGTTTTGAAGAGACTCTTCAATATTTATAGTTTGTATATTATCGTTGTTTAGCAAATTGCCCATATATAACACCTACTAGAAAATAAATTTTTTCGATAGTATCCAAAAACGCCTTAAGCTTTATGGAAATATCTAAAAAAAAGATAATTTTACTGATGGCTTCCTCTGAAAAATTATATTGATTAAAAATTAATCAAATTTTTGTTTATAGTGAAGTTTTTATATGTATAATTTTGAATAGATTAGCTATAAAAGGATGAAAAATGAAGAGGTTTTTACTTAGTTTGTTGGCTATACCGTCTTTGGCATTTGCTGAAGATTCGCTAAGTAGCGGCAATACCGCTTGGATGCTTGTTGCTACCGCTTTGGTTATGCTTATGACTCCTGCGGGATTGGCGCTATTTTACGGAGGTTTAACTCGCAGTAAAAATGTGCTAAATACTATAGGTATGAGCTTAGGCGCTTATGCAGTGGGTACTTTAGTATGGGTTTTGGTAGGTTATTCGATAGCATTCGGTGAGGGTGATATTATCGGAAGCGGTAAGGTTTTACTTTCGGGAATTACATCGGATACTTTAAAGGGAACTATTCCTGAACTTCTGTTTATAACATTTCAGGGAACTTTTGCGGCTATCGCGGTTGCAATTGCAAGCGGTTCTATGATAGAGAGGGTTAAATTTTCTACATATATGGTTTTTGCGGCTCTGTGGATTGTTGCGGTTTATGCGCCGGTAGCACATTGGGCTTGGGGTGGCGGTTTGTCGCTTAACTTTGGAGAGATGGACTTTGCAGGCGGAACGGTTGTTCACTTAAATGCAGGTGTAGCAGGTTTTGTAGTTGCAATGATACTTGGTCGTAGAAGAGATTACGGTAAAGCGGTGATTAAACCGTTCTCTCCGGTATTGGTTTCACTCGGTGCGGCGCTTTTATGGTTTGGTTGGTTTGGGTTTAATGCAGGTTCTGCATTGGCTGCAGACGGTATAGCTTCATCTACATTTTTAGTTACAAATATTGCCGCGTCTTTGGGTGTAATCGGTTGGATTATCGTAGAGTGGTTTGTTTATAAAAAAGCGACGATTATAGGCGGAGCTTCGGGAGCCGTTGCAGGTTTGGTAGCTATTACTCCGGCATCCGGAAGTGCGGGTGTCGAGGGTGCTATTATTATCGGGTTAATAGGCGGAGTTTTAGGTTTTATCGGCGTGGCAAAACTAAAAACTATGTTTAAAGTGGATGATTCATTGGATGCGTTTTGGATCCACGGTTTGGTAGGAATCTGGGGTTCGATTGCAACTGCAATATTTATTGCGCCTTATGCAATGATAGAGAACTATGATATGGCTTCTCAGTTGGTAAGTCAACTAAAAGCAATAGGTCTTACTATTATTTACAGTGCTATTGCAACTGCAGTTGTTTATTTTATAGCTTCAGCAATAACAGGCGGCGGCAGAGTTGACGATGAGAGCGAAAACAGAGGTCTTGACGAAACAATTCACGGTGAAAAAGCAATAAATCTGTAGAAATCTAATTGCAAAACATTATTTGTTTTGCATATTTGCCTCGCAAGAGGCTAACTTTAGTGCCAAAGCGGCTAGCGTAGCAAAAATGGGCTCTGCTCATTTTGCGTACAAATAAAGTAGTTTGCTTAAAAGCACAAAAATGGTTACAATTTTAAACTTAATTTGGAGATATTATTATGAAAAGAGTAGAAGCGGTTATTAAACCATTTAAATTAGAAGATGTTAAGGATGCGTTAGCAGAGATAGGAATTACCGGTATGACGGTAAGTGAAGTAAAAGGTTACGGGCGTCAAAAAGGTCACAGCGAGCTTTATCGCGGTGCCGAGTATGTTGTAGATTTTTTACCTAAAATCAAAATGGAAATGGTAGTTGATGATGAGAATGTCGATCAGGTAATTAACACAATCGTAGAGGCTGCTAGAACGGGCAAAATAGGTGACGGTAAAATTTTTGTCAGCGATATTGAAAAAATCATCCGTATTCGTACCGGTGAAACAGATAGCGAAGCGATATAATAATTTAACTTTTTTATTCTCTATATCTAAAAAAGATATAGAGAATCGACTTACACATTAAAAAATCCTCAAACTGATTAAAATTTAATCAATTAAAAAAAATATTGCTTAATTTCTAAGATATAATCTTTCCTTTATTTTTCAAAAGGATCTCTTACATGTTAGAAGCAGATTTTAAATATATTCTCGATACTTTCTTTACCCTTTTTGCAATGGTACTGATAATCTTAATGGTTCCCGGTTTTGCTATGCTTGAAGCAGGGCTTGTCAGGACAAAAAATGTCTCAGCCGTTCTTACGATTAATGTGATGATTTATGCGGTTGCTTCGCTGGCATTTTTGCTTGTTGGGTATAAACTTGCTTTTGGCAGTTGGGAAAATCTCAATCAAAGCATTTGGGCATTTTTTATGTTTCAGATGGCATTTGTCGGTAAAACCGTAAACATTATGAGCGGAGGCGTAAGTGAGCGTGTTCGCATTATTCCGTTGGCTATTTTTACCGTTGTAATGGGTGCCGTTATCTATCCGCTTGTAGTCAATGTTTGCTGGGGTGCCGATATGATTAAAGGTACTATGCTTGATATCGAAATGTATGATTTAGCAGGTTCAACCGTTATTCACTCAACGGGCGGTTGGGCTCTTTTAGCGGCAATAATGATTATCGGTCCAAGAAAAGGTAGATATCAAGACGGAAAAATCAAAGTTATTCCTGCTTCAAATATACCGCTTGTCGTTCTTGGAGCGCTTTTGCTTTGGATAGGTTGGTTTGGCTTTAACGGCGGAAGTGTAGGCTCAATATCAAGTATAGAAAAGGCAGATTTAGTAGCTAAAACTATTATGAATACAAATACGGCAGGACTTGCAGGTGCAATAATTGCCGGAATAATTATGTATATGAGATACAAGCTTCTTGATATTACAATGATACTAAACGGTGCGTTGGGCGGTTTGGTTGCAATTACTGCAGGACCTGATTTGTATGATGCATATACACCGATTTTAATTGGTTTGGTAGGCGGAGCTTTAGTTGTATTTGCCGTTCCGGTATTTGATAAATTTAAGCTTGATGACCCTGTCGGAGCACTTTCCGTTCACTTGGTAAACGGCATATGGGGAACTTTGGCTGTCGGAATTTTTGCAGATAGCGTATCTTTTGCCGCTCAGCTAAAAGGCGTAGTTCTTGTCGGAATTTTTGCATTTACTGTTTCTTATATAGTTTTATATATAATTAATAAAATCTCTGCATTTAGAGCAAGCGATGACAATCAAGTTGAAGGTATGGATGTAAATGAGTGCGGTGTGGAGTCATACCCTGAATTTAGAAGAGCTATATAAAAATAGTTTAACAAAATAGTAATAGTTTTTCTGTTACTATTTCCTTTATGATTAGACAAAAAAGCTCACTTCTTATCTCTCTAGGCATACATGCCGCTCTGCTTATAACTCTTTTTTTTGCATATAAAACTTATAGCAGTATTGAAAAAAAAGAGGAGCTTAACAAAGTTTGCCTAAAGCTTTGTAATGTAGAACATAACCAACAACCGCCGCAACAAACTGAATCAAAAAAAATTGAAAAAATCCAAGAAATAGTAGAGCAAAAACAAAAAAAGATAGATACAAAAGAGATAAAACCTTTTGTTGCATCTCAAAAAGCGGAGGTTGCAGAGCCAAAAACTCAAGAGATTGAGCGTATAAAAGAGATAGCGCACGAGGAACTTCCTATAGCAAAGGAGGTCGTATTGGAGCAAAAAGTTGTTCAAAAAGAGCGTTTTGAGATACAAAAAGATAATCCGCCGCCAAAACAAGAAGAGTTAAGCAAAGAGTATATTGAAGTAAATACGCAAAAAATAGCACAGTTGATAAAAGATAACTTATCTTATCCGATTTCTGCTAGAAAAAGAGGGATTACGGGAACTGTAGTCGTAAAGTTTTGCCTAAGTGCCGATGCAAAAGTCTCAGATATAAAAGTAGTTGACTCTAGCAGTGAGATTCTTAGTAGCGCAGCGATAAAAACTATAGAAGATTTATCTCAGAAATTTCCAAAACCGAGCAGGGAAATCAGCCTCAGTATACCTATAAACTATAATTTAAATTGAAACTTCTAATTAGTATAGATTGCTTCGTCGTAAACTCCTCGCAATGACGATGTGGCTTGCAATGATGGTCATTGCGAGCATCTGCAAGAGGCGCGGCAATCTAATTCAGAGACTTAAATTAAATAAATTATATTGATATCCATTATCAAAAGTTAAGAAATAAGTAGTTATACTAGTTCTTCAATTATAATCATCGGGAGATTGGATGATAACTTTACTTAAAAAAACGGTATATTTGTAATGGTTTGCAAATATAATAATCATCACTATCCGCTTTCAAGCCAGAAGCATAAACATGAAGATGGTCATGAACATAATCATCATGACATAAGTGACAAAAAACTTTTAACTATCTCTTTTGTAATTACATTTGTAGTTATGATCGTTGAAATAGCGGGCGGAATTTATGTAAATTCATTGGCACTCATTAGCGATGCAATCCATATGTTTACCCATGCTTTTGCTTTGGGATTGTCGCTTTTTGCTCTTGTAATTTCTACAAAGAAAATTGATAATAAAAAATCATTCGGATATTTTAGAGCCGAGGTTTTGGCAGCATTTATCAACGGGCTTACTATCGCACTCTCCGTAATATGGATAGTATATGAAGCGATAATGAGATTTTTAAATCCGGAAGAGATACTGGCGAGTGCTACGATAATGATAGCCACTTTAGGACTTGTAGTAAATATAATCACGGGGCTTATTTTACTTAAAGCAAATCATGACAATATCAATATAAAATCCGCATTTTTGCATATGTTGGCGGATACTTTTTCATCTGCCGCAATTATTATAGGTTCTGTAATAATTTATTATACTCATTTTTATATACTCGATACCGTTTTAGCTCTAGTTGTAGCCGTGGTTATAGCAAAATGGGCAAAAGGGTTGCTTAGCGATTCCGTGCATGTGCTTTTAGAAGGTTCACCTTATGAGGTTGACACTATAAAAGAGGCGATTTTAGCTGAGTTTGAGTATATAGAGGATATTCATGATATTCACTGTTGGGAGATTTCACACAACTACTACTACCTTACATGCCATATAATTTTGGATAAAGTTGATAAAGAGCTTTATGATAAAACTATTTCTGAAGTTAGTGAGTTTTTAGAGTGTAAATTTATCATAGCTCACACGACAATCCAGATAGAGCACAAAGAGAGTTAAAATTTCTTTGTGCTGATATCTAGGAGTGTTTTTGCAGACATACCGTCAAGTTCTATAGCAATACTCTCTATTTCTCTGGTGTAAGAGGCATTTTGTGCCGTAGTTTTATCGATATCTTTTATAGAATCGGTTGCATCATTGATATCACCGACTTGCTCCTCTATGGCGCTTCCTATCTCTAAAATAGCTTGAGAGAGTGTTTCAACGCTTACATTTATCTCATGTAAGCTTTTTTGAGTATTTTCTGCGAGTTTTCTCACTTCATCCGCAACGACTGCAAAACCTCTTCCGTGTTCTCCGGCTCTTGCCGCTTCGATAGCGGCATTAAGGGCTAGCAGATTTGTCTGATCGGCTATATCTGAGATAACATTTATAACCGATTTTATTTCCATTGACTGGGAAGCCACCTGTTTTGTTTTTTGTGATACATCAATAATTGAGCTGTTTGTTGACTCCATTGATGAAGATATAGCTTTTAACATTGATGCCTGTTTTGATGATGCCATACTTAGGGTTTGCATCTTCTCTTTTAGCGTTATAGATTTTTGAGATAAATCTGAAGCATTTTGGCTCGATAGTTTCAGCATGTTACGAATGGTCTCACCCATATTGTTAACGGCAAGTGCAATTTTTCCGTTATCGTTTCTAACATTAGCGGTAAAATCTGAATTTTTAAAGTGGTCAAGAGTTGCAATAAGGTTGTTTGTATCTTTACAGACGCTATTTTGAAGTGAGTAGAGCATTTTGTTGAGATTCTCTTTTAGTTCGTTTAAGGCTTGATTTTTTGTACTCTCGACTACGCTTTGCTCCAAGCTTCCTCTATCTATCCCTGCAACTACTCTTTTTACATCTTCTATGAGAACTCTATCTTCTTCTATATTTTGTTTTGTTTTTAAAATATTTTCATTAACTGCTTTAGCCATTTCTCCTATCTCATCATTTTCATAAATCTTAATAGGATTTGCCTCTTTGCTCTCTTTGTTTAGATATTTGAAAAAGTTTAACAGTCCCTCTTCAAATGTACTAAGGGGATTTAAAACAATTTTTCTAACGGTAATTAAAATTGCAATTGTTATAATGATGATTAGTATAACAACCAAAGCCAAAGCGCTATTTATGATACTGCCGGCACCGTCTATGGCTTTTTCAACGCTTGCTTTATCTTTTCCTAAAAGATATATACCGATTGAGTTGCCTTTAAAATCTTTTATATCAGAGTATGTATAAAAATATTTATCATCAGATACATAACCTTTTTCCATAAGTTTTTTACTATCTATTTTTTGTGCAGATTTTAAAAAGTCATCATTAATTGTCTTTTGGCTTAAGATATAGTTGGATACTCTGTTTTTGGTATCTGCCAAATCTGCAATGTTTAGTAGTTTATCATCCATTAATACCAAAAGGTTCTCTTTTTGCGATACAAACTGATTTATAACGGACTCAAAAGCTTGCATAAACTCTAAAGAGCCTATATATTTTCCATCTTTTATAATCGGAGTCAAACCTCTGATAGTAAGCCCGTTTCTGCCTACCTCTATGGCCGCCATTGATTTTTTATCTGCTTTTACGCTGTTTAGAGTGTGTCTAAAGCTGCTTAAATCATCTCCGAATTTTTCTATATTCCAGTTTCTGAGAAAAGATTTCAAATCTTTATCGTGAAGATGGATTTTGACATTTTTAAAACTTGTCTCACTCTTGTATATATCGCCGATAGATTTTAGAGTGTTTATTGCCAGCTCTCTGTTATTTTCATCTAACGCTTTTACAATACTTGCGCTATTTCCGATTGCAACCGCATTCGTTACGCCGACATCAAATTTAGCGCCCATTCTATCTTTTATCTTGGAGATAAGAGCATTTTTTTCGTTTTCATAAACCGTTTCTACGACTCCTGATTTGAAGTAGTTTAAAACAAAAAAGCTAGTAACCAGCAATACAAAAGATATTGCAGTAATAAGTATTGTAATTTTTTTCCCTATAGACATCATTTTAACTCCTAAATTTAATATAACATTTTACCTAATATTTTAACATTCCACTCTGTTTCTTCCGCTTTTTTTTGCGATATATAGTTTTTCATCCGCTTTTTTTATTGTCTCTTCAATCAACTCTTTGCTATCATGCAACGCAACCCCAAAGCTGCATGTCAAGTTTTGTGCATGTTCAAATTTATGATTTTGTATAACTACTCTTAAATGCTCAGCCTCTTTTTTAATATCTTCTATGTTTTTAGCATAAAGAAGTATGATAAACTCTTCGCCGCCCCATCTTATAAGTTTGTCGTCTTTTCTTATAAAACGGTTTACTGCTTCAACTAAACTTTTTAAAACTTCATCACCCACGCTATGACCGTAGTTGTCATTTATATTTTTGAAGTGATCAATGTCAAACATTATGATTCCCGTTTTACCGTTTTGTTTATCATTGTTTTTTATGATATTTTCTATTGAGGATTCAAAATAATTTCTGTTATAAGCATTTGTAAGCTGATCTCGAACTGCTTTCATCTCAAGCTGAAGTTTTTCAAACATAGTATCGCTGATATCGCTAAAGTTTATAATATAACTTTGCGGATCATAGTTGTTTATAGATACAGAAAAGGCATGAGCTTGGTTTTTACTGTTTAGCATGGAGACGATTCTCTCTCTGCCGGATAGATTTAGCAGGCTTCTTACCCATTGTTCCTCTTTTGGCAGCATTTTGCCCAAATGAAAAAAGTTATCATCTTTTACAAATTTATTGCAGATACAGTTGTAATCCTTTGTAAACTCCTCTAGGCTTTTATAACCAAAGAAATCAAAAAACTTTTTATTTGCAAAGAGAATTTTTTTCTCATCCGTCAAAATAACGATACTGTCTTGAATATCAATAAATTTTTGTAGTTTATCCATGGCATTTTTTTGACTCGTGATATCTGAAATAAGACCTTCTATTATTTCCGAGCCATCTTTGGTTAGAGTTTTTTTGCCTGTTTCGCGAACCCAGAGTGTATCTCCTAAGGAGTTTATGATTCTATACTCAAAAGAGTAGTCGTTTCCGTCTTTAAGAGCTTGCAAAATCTCTTTGGTTATAGTCTTCCTATCTTGCGGGTCTATTATACTTCTGTAACTTCTGACGCTATTTAGTATAAAACCTTCTGCTTTATAGCCCGTAATTTTGTAAATAGCGTTATTTACAAAGAGCATCGTCATTTCGTCATCAATTTTGCATCTAAATAAAATGTCGGGAATATGATTAATGATAGACTCCAATTCATTCTCTATACTTTTAATCTTCTCTTCGTACTCTATAATATTTGTTACATCATGAATGGTTCCTATGGTTTGAATATGTTCGCCGTTTTCGTCATAGACATGGTATCCGGCTTCGTTGATATAAGAGATACTTTTATCAGGATTTATAATTCTGTGTTGAATCAGATACGGTTTCTTTTCTTTTATAGATTTTGAAAATTCGCTTTTTACTTTTCCTACATCTTGCGGATGAACAAATGATAAAAATTTATCGGAAGAGGGTTCAAATGATTGAGGTTTGGTTTTAAAAATGTTATATACCTCATCGCTCCATAAAATTTTTTTTGTTTTTGCGTCAAATTCGCATGAACCTAATTTGGCAATATGCTGAATATCATTAAGTGCGCTGTTTTTTTTCTTTAAAATCCAAGCACTGTTTTTGATTCTATAATAAGCGTAGGTTAGCAGACCGATAAAAAGAACCATTAAGATGTTAATAAATCTATCTTTTTCTACTATATATTCAAGAGATAGATTTGGTCTGTTTACTATAATACTTGCAACATATTTTTTTGTATATTTGTTGTAGATGGGAATAAATGTCGTAATATAAACTTTTCCCTCATGCGGTGTGGAAAAGTTAAATGCCGTCCCCGTAGGTATCTGTTTTTTTACCTCAGGATGAGTGTTTACGATAGTTTCAAGAAGTTTGTCTCCCTCGCCCGAGATACTCTTTTCATACAGATAATCGTCGCTGATTTTGCTAGGAATATAGTTTTTTAGCTCATCGTCAAAAACTTTCTCCCTAACTTCATTTTTTTTAATTATAAATTCAACATTAGCAACGGCTTCATCCCTCATGTGTTGAATGATTTCATACATCGATACGGAGATTTCAACACTTCCGTAATGTTCTTTCTTCTCAAGAAGAGGGTAGATAAAGCGGTATCCGTTATAGATCTTCCCCTCTTCAAAACCTGAAACAGGCTCTTTATGTTTGTTTACATAGGCAACGGTATCTCTTATGCTTGTTAAATTATCTCCGTATCTCTCGGGTTTGTGAAACCTTAAAAAGCTATCGTTATTTGGGAGATGGAAGTGAAGTTGCTTGATTCTAAAGAGCTTTATGGAGTTATAGCTATCTATGAGTGAGTCGTATAGCTCTGTTCTTGCTTGGTTTTTTTCCCAAGAATCCTTGCTATTTGCTTTTTTCATTATTTCATATATGGCAGGTACATTGATTTTAGTGCTAAAGTAGATTTCCGAATGTGTCTTGTAAGCTTTTGTTATCGTGTTATAAGTGATAGAGAGAAGCTCTTTCTCCTGGTCTAAAATCTCTTTTTCATGATTTTTCATCTGATAGTTTGATATAAAAAGGGCAATTGCGCTTAATGTGATAAAAATAAGCGGATATTTTATGAGATTTTTTTTGTTTGTCAATAGATATTCTTTTTTGTTAAAATCGCCATAAGAGTTATTTTAGCACTTATAATTTAATTTTAGGTAAAAATTGCACTTGATATTAGAATTGGCGTTTTAAAATCGTAAAGATAACCCAAAAGATAAAAAAATATTGTAGTTGCTTGTTTAGATTGAGTGTTATTAAGTGGTGACCCCGAGGAGAATCGAACTCCTGTAACATGGATGAAAACCATGGAT
>CAYHRD010000035.1:2043-13846 GCA_964358925.1 uncultured Sulfurimonas sp. | reverse complement strand
ATTTATACATCCTTTTTAAGTAAATTATATCATATAATAAAAAATTCTATAAAATTTTAAATAGTTATATTTTCCAAATACCAAATCTTTTGCGGCGTAACCATGAGTGCATCATACATATAGTCTATATTTAAAGCATTTTTTTTAAGATATACATCACCTGTTTTTATGAGTTTTGAGAGTTTGCTCTTTGTGATATTTTGAACGGCAAGTTCATACTCAATCGCACTCTTTACCTCAACAAAATGCAAAACTTTATCTTTTATGGCGATGATATCTATCTCCCCAAAACGAGAGTAAAAGTTTCGTTCAACTACCATAAAGCCGTTATTTAAGAGAAACTCGCAAGCCTTATCTTCTGCATAGTTTCCCTTGGCTCTGCTCATTTATAAGTTTACCACTTCTACTTTTACGGATTTAAAAGCAGCCGTCAATATCAGCTCATCGCTCTCATCTCCAAAAAGCGCATTGATTTTGGAGTCCGCATGATGAAATGTTACAAAGAGAGTTTTTTGTTCCACTTTATCCGTAAACTTAACTTTAAGCGGTGCTGTCTGACCGTTTTTTGTTTTTAAAATCACTCTCTCACTTCTAAAATCACTCGCATCATTTTCGTTTACCAAAAGCAAATCTTCGCTGTATTTATCCATCAAGCTCGGTGTTTGCTTTGTTTGGGCAGAGTTGTTGTACATAGCGATAGTTCTGCCCGTTGTAAGATAATAGCCGCTAAAATTCTTTTCGACTATCTCTTTTACCATACCGCGAAGTTTGTATTGATGGTAATGGAACTCGCCCAAACCGTCATCCGTTCTAAAATCTAGCTGATGGAGTATCGGCGTATCTTCGGTATGTACAGGCCATTGAAGCCCTCTTTTTCTATGTCGTTCCAGCCTAACATAAGACGCTCCACTAAAGCGGCGGTATGCCACCTCTCTTACTTCATCCCAAACTTCATTTGAGTTTTTATAAGCGTAACTTCCGCCCATTTTATTATCTAACATCTGGATAACTTCCCAATCATCAGGTAAGTCTGATTTTACAAGCGGTTGTGAAAGGTGCAGTCTTCTCATCGCATTTACATAAACGCCTGTTTTCTCATAAGCTGACTTTACACCTATTACGATATCTGCTTTTTGTGCTATCTCCGTCATAAAAAGTTCTTGCACCATTATAAACTCTAAATTCTCCAAAGCTTTTTCTATCTTGTTAATATTTGGATGGATATGCATTAAATCTTCGCCGATATTTAAAACTGCTTTTACTCTACCCTCTAACATCTCGTCAACCAACTGCGGAGTCATCAGCCCTATCTCTTTTGGCACTTGATAATCAGGGTCATAGTACGGCAACATTCCCATATCGCATGCACCTTGAACATTGTTTTGCCCTCTTAGAGGCATAAGTCCTGCACCGCTTTTTCCGATATTTCCCGTCATCAAAGCCAAGTGAGTTATCGCCATAACGGCATACGAGCCGTCTATATGTTCGGTAATCCCAAGACCCCAAAAAATCATAGACTTTTTAAGCGCATACTCACGAGCCACTTTTGGAATCATCTTGCTTAGTTGTTCATAACCCTCAATACAGTCAAAATATTTCGGATTTGCAAACGGGTCATTTAAGATTTTTTCTCTAAATTCATCAAAACCTTTTGTTCTCTCGGCTATAAAACTCTCGCTGTAAAGCTCTTCGGTTATAATGACATACGCCAACATATTTAAAACCAATAGATTTGCCTCATACGGAACGATTGCTTTATACTTTGCAAACTTATGAAGTTTTATCTCTCTGACATCAAAAACAGCCATATTGTCATGTTTTACCGCCATTTCGACTATGCGGTTTGCTATGATTGGGTGTGCTTCGATTGTATTTGAACCCATAACTATCATAAATTCGCAGTTATAGATGTCATTATACGGGTTTGTAGCCGCTCCCTCGCCGATAGTAGTACGCATACCTTTTAGGCTGGGAGAGTGGCAGACTCTGGCACAATTGTCTACATGCGGAGAGTTTAGAGTATGGCGGGTGAATTTCTGAAAAATGTAAGCGCTCTCGCATGAAGTTCTTGCCCCTCCGATAGAAGCTACGCTTTTTCGTCCATATTTTGCCTGAACTTCCTTTAGCTTCATTGCCACCGCCGTAGTTGCCCCGGCAAGATCGCACTCATACCAGACATCGTCAAACTGGGTTAAAGATGAAGAAATTGCCTCTTTTATAGCAGGATTTTTCTCTAAAAAGCTTTTTTTGATTCTTGGGATGCGGAGCCGCTCTTTTGAGTCTACAAAATCAAATCCATACTTCCCTTTTACACAAAGTTTTCCTTGTGAAACAACTCCGTCGGGATGTGCAAAAATCTTTACAATCTTGTTATCTTTGACATGTGCGGCAATGTCGCAGCCGACACCGCAATAAGTACAAACGCTATCTATCGTTTTTGTATTTTCCATAAAACTAAATCCATCTTAAATTTCTGACACTTTATGCGTCTAGCTTCAGTGTCCAAGCCTCTTGCGTAGCTTAAAAACTAATCATTTTACAATCTTATCTCTTAAAAATTGCGGAAGCAAATTTAAAAGCTTAATGATTAAATAAAATCTAAAAGGAAACGGATAAAACCTTTTCTCTTTGGCAATTGCATCGTAAATCCTCTTGGCACCTGCATCGGTATCAAGTAAAAACGGCATTTTAAAACTGTTTTTATCAGTCATTTCACTCTTTATAAACCCTGGCAAAATATTTATAACTTTTATTCCGCTGTTTTTATACTTATATCTAATACCCTCTGCATAAGCATTCATCGCTCTTTTTGACGAACTGTACGCAACCGAAGTCGGCATACTTATAAGTGAAGCCAAAGATGAAATAAAAACAATTTTTCCGCTCCCTTTGGCTTTAAATTGCGGCAATAAAACTTCTAATATCGCATGATTGGAGAGTAGATTTACATCGTAGAGTTTTTTGAAATCATAAAAAGGGGTAATTTCCAAAGAGTGACCGAGCGATATGCCTGCATTTAGTATAACCATGTCGACAATGCCGATATCTCTGATTTTTTCTTGCAGTTCATCAAACTCACCGACATCGGCTACGACTATTTCAACGCTTGAAGCTTTTAAAAGTTGCGATTGTAATTCTTGAAGTCTATCTTCTCTACGGGCTAACAATATAAGCTCGTTATCTTTTGTGGCGTAGAGCTTCGCAAGTTCTCGCCCTATTCCGCTGCTTGCACCGGTGATTAAGATTCTCAATGCTTTTTACACTATCCTAATCATTACGGGCTTAAAGTTTACGAATTCTAACTTCTCAAGAGAAGAGATAAGAGCTTGAATATCTCTCTCAACTGCCGTATGAGTGGAGATAAGCAGATTTGCACTATCTTTTGATGCCGGTCTTTGAAGCATAGTCTCAACAGAGATATTATTATCCTCAAACATCTTGGTTACGCGAGCCAAAACGCCTTTTTTATCCGAAACATTTATACGAAGATAGTATTTTGACTCTATATTTTGTATCGGTTTTAAAACAAGCCCTGCTTCCATCGGTCTATCAAAACCAAGCATCGGTTTGCTTTTTCCGCTTCTTGCTATATCAATAATGTTTGCAACAACCGCACTTGCAGTCGCATCTCCGCCTGCACCCGCTCCATAATAGAGCGTCTCACCGACTTTATCGCCGACTACGCTAATGCCGTTCATAACACCGTCGATTTTTGCTATCATCTTCTCTTTTTTGATTAAACAGGCATGAACTCTAAGCTCAACTTCGTTTTTATCTTTTTTTGCGATTCCAAGAAGTTTTATTACATAACCGAACTCTTTTGCAAATGCAATGTCATCTTGAGAGATATTTTGTATTCCCTCTATCAAGATATCTTCCGGTTTTGCGTCTATCCCATAAGCGATACTTGCGAGAATGAGGAGTTTATGCGCAGCGTCATATCCGCCGACATCAAATGTAGGATCAGCTTCCGCATAGCCTAGCTCCTGAGCCTCTTTTAAAACGACATCGTAAGCAACACCGTCGTTTGTCATCTTTGTCATCATATAGTTACATGTGCCGTTTAAAATTCCCATGATTGACTCAATATGATTTGCCGACAAGCCGTCGCGAAGAGCATTAATAATAGGGATACCGCCTGCAACGCTTGCTTCATACTCAAAAGCGATATCTTTTGCAATCTCTTGAAGTTCATAACGATGATACGCTAAAAGCGCTTTATTCGCAGTTACAACGGCCTTGCCGCTCTTAAGTGCGCGTTTGACAACTTCAAACGCCTCTTCAACGCCACCCATAAGCTCGACAACGATGTCAATTTCACTATCATTTAAAACATCGTCGACATTATCGGTAAGTTTGATATCTAAACCTCTATCTTTATTTAGATTTTTTACGACACCGCTTTTAGCTACTATATCGACACCTGCCCTTGCAGAAATAACGGCAGCATTATCCTTTAAGATATTTACGACACTTGTTCCGACAGTTCCGACACCGATTATTCCGACTTTAAGCATATTATTTGTTTTCGTCTTGAAATTGTTTTAAAAACTCTTTGATATTTCTAGCCGCTTGACGGATACGGTTATCATTTTCAATAAGCGCTATACGAACATAATCATCGCCGTATACGCCAAAACCGATACCCGGAGCGACCGCAACACCTGCCTCTTTTAAAAGTCTTTTTGAGAACTCTAACGAACCTAAATGTGCACAACACTCAGGCAATTTTGCCCAAACAAACATACTTGCCTGATTTTTTCGTATATGCCAACCCGCTCTGTCAAACGCCTCTAGCAGGGTCTCTTGACGGTGATTGTATTTATCGGTTATATCAGCAACACACTGCTGATTTCCGTTTAATGCAACGGTAGCCGCAACTTGGATAGGAGTAAACATTCCGTAATCTAGCCAAGATTTGATTTTTTGAAGTGCGCCGATTAGTTTTTTGTTTCCTACAAAGAAACCGACACGCCAACCTGCCATATTGTAGCTTTTAGAGAGCGTAAAACTCTCGACTGCCACATCTTTTGCCCCCGGTACACTCATAATAGACGGTGTTACATACCCGTCAAAAGTTATATCGCCGTAAGCTATATCACTGATAATATAAAATCTTTTCTCTTTCGCCATAGCAACCAAACGAACATAAAAATCCTGTGTTACGGTTGCAGTTGTCGGATTGTGAGGAAAGTTAACCAAAACATATTTCGGTTTTGGCGAACTCTCTTTAAAAACTCTCTCTAAATCTTCAAAAAATTTATCTTCGTTAAGTTTATAATCTTCATCAAACTCAATTCCGAATTTTGCAACATTTCCGCCTGCTAAGATGAAAGAGTATTCGTGAATCGGGTAAGTAGGGTCAGGAACGATAGCAACATCACCCGGATTTGTAATAGCATAAGCCAAGTGAGCATAACCCTCTTTAGAGCCCATAGTAGCAACACACTCGGTAGACGGGTCTAAATCACAACCGTATCTTCTTTTATACCAATCGGCAATTGCAATTAAAAGCTTCGGGATGCCTTTTGAAACAGAATAACCGTGCGTTCTTGTTTTTTGCGCAGACTCGATAAGCTTTTCTCTAATATGTTCAGGAGTGTCTCCGTCCGGATTTCCCATAGAGAAATCTATAACATCGACACCGGCTCTTCGTTCTGCCATTTTAAGTTCATTTACCTCAGCAAAAACATACTTCGGTAATCTCTTCATTCTATCAAATTGTATCTCATCAAACATTTCGTTTCCTCGTTGGGATGCTAAATAATGCCCCTAAATAATTAGCGGTATTCTATCGAAAAAAATATACAATTAATCTGATTTTTTAGTTGTTGGCATTAAAACTAGGTCGTCTTTAATATTTTTAAGAGTATAGATATCTGAAATCTTTATATAATGAGTACCTGCTCCCATTTCAAGAGTTAAATTTGTTTTTTTTGTATCTATTTTTGTAACTTTTAACAACCTTAAAGATTTGTCATAATAAGCGATATACGGATACCAATCATTTCTAGCCGAGCTTGATATATGTATATTATTTATTTTTGAAACATCAATCCAGTATGAATAGAGAGATCTTTTTAATCTAAACTCTTTAGCATCTTCAAGTACGCTAACATCAAGTTTGGCATTTTTCATATCTATGACATATACCCAATCCGTATCATTTTCTCTTATTACATCAACAACTTCGCACTTGCTTTTTTTTAGTTCTTGATTAAGTATGATAGGGTCTGCTGCATACTCGGAGGTCAAGCTTATTTTCCAACTAAATTCCGACTCGTTTAATTTTGACTCGCTTGTTACATATCTATAATAACCTATATTTTGTAAAGAGTCACTCATTATTTTTACAAAAAATTGAGGTTCACCCCCAGTTTTAAAGGTTACGCTGATATCGCGAGGCTTTTTAAAAAAAAGATTCAATATACCGTTATCTTTAAGAGTTTGAATAACTTTAATGGTATTTACGCTTCCGTCACTTCTAAAATAATCCTCTTTAGGAGAAAAAATAACATCTATGTAAGCTCTATCTTTTGTAAAGGTAGATGGATTAATCAAATTTTTTATTTTTTTAATCAAAAGCTCATTATCTACTACCGTTGGTTTATCTGCGTAAGAGAGGGAGAAAAAGAGAGCAAAAAATAAAAAATATTTTACCATTTAACGCCTCTGTTTAGTTTTTTAAACTCCTCTGCGTCTATCTCTTTCAATTCCGAATTAATATATGAAAATCTTATATTTTGCGCTTTTTCAAATTTTTTAACTACTCCGCCGACCTCAATTTCTACAAGCCCGTGTCCGAGTACTAAAAGCCAATTCTTTGCAGAGTCCAAAGTAAACTCCCCTACAACTGTTTTTTGATTCTGCTTATAATCGCTTAAATCAATATAACCGAGCCACACTTTATTTTTTGAAATAATTTTCAATGACGATTCATGTGTTGTTTCTTTAGACGGCTCTATAACCGCCGTTTTATTTGCTTCTTGAGTTACTTCTTGAACCACCTTAGCAATTGCTTCCGGAGTTACATCTTGAACCGCTTCTTGTTTTATCAGCTGCGCTACCGGTTCTACAGGATTTTGCATAATCTCTTGCTGCGTAGCCGACTCTAGCGGGTTTTGAGCGTTTGTAGTCGTATTATCATCGGCTTTAGAAGCATTCTTCTCATCAGCGACCACCAAAAGACTATCTTGAGCACTTTTTATCGCGCTGTTATCAATTTTAGAAATTTCACTGTCTGAGGGTTTGTTGAAAATTGCAAACATTACAAAAACAACTACCCCAAGAGCTATATAAACAGGTGTCAATTTCCTTTTTTTCTTAGATGCGATAAGTAAAGTGGCAGATTTTTTTGTTTTATGCACCGGTTTTTTACTTTCAAAATACTCTTTGCTCTTATCTCTTAGCTTGCTTAAATTTATAGAGTACTCTCTCTCAAGTATAGATATAAAACCTGCAAGCTGAACACTGTGCATATCTTCAAAATTTTCGTCAAGTATAGCTTGCACATGTACTCTGGGTATATGAGTAGCCTCATGAATCTTTTGTACACCGATACTTTTTAATTTTTCAAAATCTTCGCTCACACTCTCATCCTATCCATTAAAATAGCTCCTGCTGCACTAACATTTAAAGAGTCAAACTCATGCGACATCTTTATGCTTACTATTTCATCCAGCTTTGAAGTCACTCTGGCACTAAGTCCCTCTCCCTCGCTTCCTAAAAAAAGTGCTCTCTTTTGCTTTATCTTAACTTCACGAATATCTTTTCCACCCATATCTGCTCCGTATGTGCAAAAACCGGACATTTTAAGGTCATTCATAACATCGTGGATATTTGTTTCTATTGCAAAGGGCATATCAAAAAGCGCACCCGTACTTGTTCTAACTATGGCTTCAAGAGGCAGTGATTTTACTCCGCATACAATCACTCCGTCAACGCCTAACGCATAAGCAGTTCTAACAATTGCACCTATATTTCCCACATCCGTCAGTCCTGATAAAACAAGCACAAACTCATAATTTAAAAATGTTTTATAATCACGCAGTCTATATTCGTCTACCTCCGCCAAGATACCTTGATGAGAAGCATTCTTACACATCACTCCTGCCGCATCAGAGGGAATTCTCTTAATCTCAAAACCCATTTTCATAAGGCGTGAGTACTCTTTTTTATCTATCTCTTTAGCAAGATACAAAATCTTGATTTTGCTAGGATGATTATTGATAATATAATTGATTGGTTGTTTTGCATAAATTAACATAAAGGAATTCTATCTAAAAAAAATAAAAAAATAGAATAATTATCTGATGTTTTTTGCGAAAGTGCGTAAAGTCAGTAATTATATTTTTAAGAGTCTCTCATAACATGCTTTTGTATTTTCGCCTGTTATTTTACTAATTAGTTTTGCTTGGACTTTCTTCGGCAAATCAAGTTCCAAAATATCGTTTTGGCTTATTGCACTGCTATTTTGTGTTCCTGATGCCTCAATTACGACAACCCACTCACCCCTAAGATTGGCATCGACTTTTTGCCTAATCTCATCAGCAGTTCCAAAATAGTATTTTTGATACTTTTTAGTAAGCTCTTTTGCTAAAAATATTTTTCGCGAAGAGTCTTCATGTGAGAGTTCGTTTAAAAGCTTATCAAGTCTATGAGGCGATTCATATAAAATTGTGGTAAATCCGCTATTTAGAGCACCTTGAAGAGAAGCATCCCTATCTTTACCTTTATGCGGTAAAAACCCCCAAAAAAGCATCTTTGTTTCAACAAAACCGCTAGCTACAAAGGCTGTTAAAAGCGCATTTGCACCGGGCATAACATCATATGGTATATTGTTGTCTTGACAATATTTAACCAATAATTGCCCCGGATCGCTAATACCGGGCATTCCCGCATCGCTGACATAGATAACATTTTGTTCAAAAAAAGAAACAGAGAGTTTTTCTATAAACTCTTTTTCATTGTGTGAATGAAGTGAGATGAAATTTTGTTCGGATTTAAAAGAGGTGTTATAGCGTTCTTTTAAAATATGGATAAGTTTTTTTGTAACGCGGGTATCTTCGCATAGAAGAGTATCGGCACTGCTTAGAGCTTCAATAGCTCTAAGCGATATATCGCCGATGTTTCCAATTGGAGTTGGAACAAGTGTAAGCAAAGATTACTTTTTTGTGTAGCGTTGGTTGAATTTTTCAATTCTTCCTGCAGTATCTACCATTCTCTCAGAACCTGTGAAAAACGGGTGACACTCATTACAAATATCTACTCTCATTTCATCTTTTAGACCTTCATTTACGAAGCTGTTTCCGCATGAACATGTTACTGTGCAAGCCACTAGTTTTGGGTGGATATCTTTTTTCATATTTTTGCCTTTTGATACTCGTTAATGTGCGAATATCTATATATTTTTTAAATCCGTATGGGTGCGGATTTTTACAAGCGGAATTTTACCAAAAATTATCTTAAAGGACTATTTTACTTGCAACTGCCAAAACAGCGCTCTCTGAGCGTAAAACCATCTCAGTATCCAATCTAACCCTCTTTAACGATGAAAGAAGTTCTCTCTCTTTAGAAGAAAAACCTCCCTCACACCCTATTAAAACAGTTTTTATATCGCTATAATCTTCTAAAGTGTTTTCACAAAAATCAAACACATTCGTATGAGGAAATTTATCTATAAACTCTTTGATATTTTTATATGTATCAAACTCTATATATGTGCTTCTTCCGCATTGTTGCATTGAAGATTCTTGTATTCTGTCAAATCTTTTAAAATCAAGTTTAAAGTTTTTTTGACTTCTCTCGCAAGTGATAAAAGATATTTTCTCCACACCTATTTCACAAAGCGATGGAAGAACTTTTTCTATGGAGTTTGAGTCTATAACGCACCAACCTATATGCAGAGATTTTTTGCTCTTTATCTCCACTACTTTTGAAGAGATTAACGACAACTCCGCGCTTCTAGCTTCAACACTCTCTAACTTGTAATTATGCAAAACTTCTATATTTTGTCTTGCCCTAAAACAGAGCTCATCGCCCTCTTTGTGCCGGCGAACTTTGATTAGGTATTTGTGCAGCTCGCCTCTTATTTGGAGTGTTTGCTCTCCTGCTTCATCATCAAGTATATATATCAATGCCACATCCAAAATGAGATACTAAGCGTTACAAAAATTTCTAAAAGAAAAATTTTAAGCGCATAAGCTCTATACTTTTTTATTGCATTTTCATCTTTTTTATTAAGATTTTGAAGTCCTTTAGAGCGTTTAACTTCAAGATAAATCAGGATTACGGCAAAAATTATCATTGCGATATTTTGCACCGTAAAATCCAAATGCTTTGCCGCCATCATAACTACACCCGTAAAAACAACCATACCTATAGTCGTTCCTACAATCGGCGTAAAAAGCGACATTGCCCTCGTATATTTTGCTAAGTTTTTTATACCCAAAAGCATAAAAATATTTATTAAAATCACACCCAAAACCGACATAACACCGTAGTTATGTGTTACAATACTCATATCATACATTTCATTCATAGTGAAATCTTACTATAATTATTATAATATTTTGGCAAAAGGCGTTAAATGGCTGTTACGATAGAAGAGGCACTCAAATATATTTATGAAAACAGTACCCCAAAAGGGTTAAAGATAGTGCCTCTTGAGCAAGCTTTAGGACATATATTGGCGGAGGAGATTACGGCAACACACAATCTCCCTCCCTATGACAACTCCGCGATGGACGGATATGCCGTAAAAGTTGAAGACGGTGGCAGAGAAGTTACGGTAAATCATACGATTTTTGCGGGAGACAACTCAAGCGAAGAGCTAAAGGGCGGATTTGCTATTAAAATAATGACGGGTGCAAAAATCCCTTTAGGGTGCGAGTGTATTGTTCCTATCGAAGACACCTCGGTATGCAAAGGCGGAGTAATTCTGCCTAATAATTTGAAAAAAAGTAGGCATATTCGTTTACGCGGTGAAGATATTAAAAGCGGAACCGTTCTTTTAAACAAAGGGCAGAAGATTTATGCACATCATATTACTATTTTAGCTTCACAAGGCATTAGTCATATCAAAGTTTACAAAAAACCTAAAATAGCTATTTTTGCTTCCGGAAACGAGCTTAAAATGCATTATGAGAGTGTTGAGTCATATCAACTCTACAACACAAATACTCCGACTTTTTTTAGCAGAGCACTGGAGCTTGGCTGTGAAGTTGATTTTATCGGGACTGCCAGTGATTCGCTTGAAGATATAAAAAAATATATTAAAAGCGCGCTTGATAGCGATTTGATTATAACATCAGGCGGAGTAAGCGTGGGCGATGCCGATTTTACAAAAGAGGCGTTTGGAGCCTTTGGATATGAGATATTTTTTGACAAAATTGAGATTAAACCGGGGAAACCGACAACTTTTGGTCGCGTAAAAGAGACTTTAGTTTTAAATCTTCCCGGAAACCCACTGGCTGCCGCACTTAACTTTGAGCTGTTTGCTCAAAGCATTATCTTAGCTCTTAGCGGAGATGAAGCAAAATATATAAATACGATAGAGACGAAAATAGCAAATGATTGCATAGTAAAAGGTGGAAGAAGAACGCTTATTCCCGGCTCTTTTGACGGTACTTCTTTTACTCCGTATGAAAATTTTTCACCAGGAATGATATCACCGCTAGCAGTATCTAACTCTTATATAATAGTAGAGGATGATTGCGAAATTCTTAAAAAAGATAGCAGCGTTAAAATAATTCCGACAAGATTTAGTTTTAATTCTAAAGAAGTTGTTGATTTGGTAAATAGG
>CAYHRD010000035.1:0-1943 GCA_964358925.1 uncultured Sulfurimonas sp. | reverse complement strand
AATTCCGACAAGATTTAGTTTTAATTCTAAAGAAGTTGTTGATTTGGTAAATAGGGGATAGGGGACAAGCCCCTAAATAAGCTATGTTAGCTTAGTTGCGAAAATGCAAATAAGCAAGAGTGTGAAAAGTAGCTTATTCATAAAATCCCCTTTAATGTAGTTTTGGGACTGATTTTGTATAGACAAAAAAAAAGCCTAGAGGTTAATTACTCCTCTAGGCTACAGCCCCATAAACTACACTAAAGCTCTTTTCACAAAAAAATTATACCATAAAATCTCAAACACTCTTAGGGTTAACAAATTTCTCACTTTTTTTTATCTTCTCAAAGAGTTTGCCGTCTTGCCAGCTATTTTGTATCTCATCGCTAAAAATAATCTCATCCAAGTTTATAATACCCATATTTAGAGAGTAGGCATCCTCTCTAAAAGCTTGCGCATATCCGGTATCGGTCTCGTGAACTATTACGCTATGAAGCTTTACCTCTCGCTCCCCGTTTACGGTTGTAGTTAACTCCAAAAGTTTATCAACCAATACAAAAATCAGACGAGAAAATTGCTCTGCAGACGGAGAAATCGGCAAAAGCACCCATCTTACAGAGTGTTTTTTCATATCTTCTATATACTCGTCCTCATCCCCATTCCAAATAGCAATCGAGTGATCAAAGCTATCAATAAGGGCTTTCATATTTTGCTTCATAAGTCCAAAGTCATAAACCATTTGACCGTTATCTAAAAAGTTGGAGGAAAAAAGAAGTTCTGCTTTATAAGAGTGTCCGTGCAGAGAACTTCTGCATCTAACCGTAGAACATCCTCTTACAACATGGGCATTTTCAAATTTAAAAAGTTTTCTAATTATCATCACACACCTTTGTTTTGATCCCAAATCCTGATATGAAGCCTATCACTAAAATTGTACCCTTTTGATTTGCAAAATTCTATAAGCGGCTCCGTATTTGCCTCAACTTCTCTCTTATTTCCGCCAAGAGGCATACAATAAACCTGCGTATTTGGCGAATGTAAAATTATCTCTGAAATCTCTTCTTCAAGTCCCAAGTTTATAGACTCTGCATCGATTGAGAACTTAAAAAAAGCCTCTTTTGCATTTGTTGCAATGGAGTTTATGACATCGCCTCTAACCCTTTTGCTAAAAGGTTCATTTGAATTTTCAAGCTTAACGGAGAGAGCAAAAATGCACTTTTTATAGATTGGATATCGTTTGAAATCAACACGAATGGAACCGTTTGTCTCAAATGTTATTTTATGCCCGCCAGAGTGCAAAGCTTCCAAAAACTCTACAAATATCTGTTCATTTGCATAAATAAGCGGCTCTCCACCCGTTAAAACTATATCTACTTTTTTCGGCAACTCATAAAGTTTTAAAATATTCAAGAGTTCGTTTGAGCTGTTTATAGGTATCCAGTTTTGTAAAAAATGCTCCTTGTTTACCGCATACACGGTATCACATCCTAAAACTTTTGCACCGTCGGCTGCCGTTTCCTGACAACCGAAACCCTCGCACTTCATATTGCATCCGCCGAAACGGAAAAAGAGTGACGGCGTACCGGTATATCGTCCTTCACCTTGGATGCTGTAAAAATGTTCAACTAGATATATCATCACCCACCCGTTTCATAAAATGCTCTTGTTGAAACTTCACCCTCTTCACCACCCCAGCGATTTTTTTCCGGTTTGTTTCTTACGACTTCTCTTAAAACTTCGGCAGCAGCTTCAATATTTCCCTCTTTTATAGCTTTGCCTATACTTAGCGCTTCATCAAAATATAAGCACGGTATGAGCTGTCCTTCTGCCGTTAAACGAATACGGTTACACTGTTTACAAAAATCATCCTCATACGGCTCAATTATTCCAAACTTGTACCCATCTTTCATACGGTAGTAATGAGATGGCGATGAGCCGTCAAATCCCTCATCTTCGAACTCATA
>CAYHRD010000034.1:7096-14031 GCA_964358925.1 uncultured Sulfurimonas sp. | reverse complement strand
CTCCTGCCAAAAGATAAACACTCAAATTTTGACTAGCAAGTGATGCTAAATAGTGTCCTGTTTTAAGCTCCGTCGTAATTTCGCCTATTGCAAAAGCAAACAGCAGCATAAGTGCAATCGGCAGAAGTTTCATGGCTCCCTCAAGCGCTGTTTTACTCCATGTAGAAAGTGTCATATTTTTTGTGCCGACAAAATAAAAGAGCGTAAAGATAAGCACTGTGAGCATCGTATAAAATATAGAGCTAGAGCCGCTTCCCTTTAATATGTCTCCATTACCGGTTATATATAAAAAAACAAAAACCAAAATAACCATCAATATTATCGGTGCCAACATATAAAATATACTTACTCCGTTGCTGCTTATCGCTACATTTTTGGGAGTATGTTTTGCATTTTTCATGGCGCCTATATCTATGTTAAACCATATAAACAAAAATGTAACCAGCAGTGCCGCCATGGAGTAAAAGTTATATAAAACAGAGTCGATTAAAATATCGATTGCGTCAACATTTATGACTCCCAGAGATATTTGAGTGGATATAAGACCAAGAAGAAGCGCGCCCCAGCCGTTTAAAATTATAAGAGAGCTAACAGGTGCCGATGTCGAGTCGCAAACAAAAGCGAGTTTAGCGCTTGGGATTTTATACCTATCGCAAAATGGCTTACCGACGGCTCCTGCAACAAGACATGTTATGGATGATTCTACAAATATAATAACACCGATAAAATAACTAAGCATCAAAGCGGAACGAGGAGATTTCACCAATCCCGCTTTGTGCTGCATAAAATCTACAAAACCTTCAATTCCTCCCGATTTTTCAATCAGAGCCATTATGCTTCCAACCAAGACGGCAAAAGCTAAAGTTTTTAATATCCAAGCTTCAGACAGCAAAGAGAAAAAGAGCCTAAATATAGTTTCAATCGATGAGAAGAGAGAAAAATCATTTAAAACAAAAGCCCCAAGCGTTATACCGCCAAAAAGCGAAAGCACAACATTTCTGGTTATAAGCGCTAATGCGATAGCAAGCAGTGACGGAAGAAGCGAAAGAGCAGAGAGTTCTATGTTAACCCAATCAAAATTCAATCGATAATAAAACTAAACCTGCTCTGCCGAAAATCTCTTTATACGGCTCACACTCTTTTTGTTTTATCTCTTTAAAACCAAGTTTTTTATAATAAAGCAAAGTCTCCAACGAGCCTATTTCAACTATGGTCTGTGCGATACGATACCCTTTTAATCTTGCATTGAGTAAGCTTTTATGCATAAGAGCCTTTAATATTCCCACATCCATAAAACCCTCTAACTCTTCCATGTAGTCAAAAACAAGAGTTCTATTATTAAGGCTAAATCCGCAAATATCCATAAGTCCGAGATATTCACTCTCTTCGCCGTTGATACCGATTTCATTAAGAGCGGCTATAAAAACCTCTCTTGTTACAATTCTAGGCTCATAACTACAAAGCGAACCGACACTTCTACCATCAATCTCTGCAATTAAGAAGTTACTAAAATGACAACTATATTTGGCTGTCGTATTTGTTAATTTTTCTAAATAATTTAAAATCTGCTTATCATCTGTAGTTTTAAAAATTAAATCGTAAATACCAATTTTTTTATCAGCTCTAGTGCTTTGTAAAATCATTTGTGCTAAAAACTGCGTGTCGGCACTAGTTGCTTTTCTTATGTTAATACTCATAAACCTTTTTCCATATCCAAAAAATTAATCTGTTTCATATTTTAGTAATAGTAACATACTTTATGGTAAAAAGTTTCTTAATTCTTATAATTTGCAAAATCTTTCTATTTGCTAATGAGCAGATAGTTTTAGTAGTCGGTGATGATTTTAACTCCCAGAGAGCAACGCTTAGCTGTTTTGAAGATAATAAACCGGTTTTTGACTCATTTGAAGTAAATATCGGTAAAGGCGGTCTCGGTCACGGTTTGGGGGAAGTAGAACTTTCATATACTCCATCGGAGCCTCTAAAACAGGAGGGCGACAGTAAAGCTCCCGTCGGTATTTTTACACTTGATGCCGTTTTTGGATACGAAGAAGATATAAAAACAAAAATGCCTTATCTGCATGCAACAAAAGATTTAATTTGCGTTGATGATTCAGAGTCGATCTTCTACAATCAAATCGTTAAAACACCAAAAGTAATGCCAGAAAGTTTTGAAGATATGAGAAGAGACGACGCTCAGTATGAGTTGGGTATAGTTGTAGGACACAATAAAGAGCAGATAAGAAAAGCCGGGTCTTGTATATTTTTACATGTAGAAAGTTCAGAAGATGCACCCACGGCGGGATGCACTTCTATGAAGCTAGAAGATATCCAAAAAATAGTCTCTTGGCTAGATAAAAGCAAAAACCCGATTCTGATACAAATTACAAAGTCGCAATTAAATCAAATATCGAAGCTATATCCAAAACTTGAGTTTTAACTAATTAAACTTTCTGAACAAACATAGATTGCTTCGTCGCAAACTCCTCGCAATGACGGTCGTTGCGAGTCTCTGCAAGAGGCGCGGCAATCTAATCTTGATTTAATCAGAGACTTCAATTCTCTTCTTTGCTCATATAATCTTTTGCTTCTATTCCCATCAAAGAAAGACCTGTGCGAAGCGATAAGCCTACAAGCATTAGAAGCTTAAGAAGTTTTGCTTCATCTTCCGTTCCGATGATTCTGCAATCATAATAGAACTTATGCAAAGAAGCCGCAAGCGATTTTAGATACTCAGGGAGCTTTTGAACTTGTCTTGAACTAAACGCATCATCGACAATCTCAGGTAAAAGCAGTGCATCAAACATCAAAATATCAGCGTTCTCATCTAAGTTTTTTAGAGTTGCCGACATTATTTCATCTTGGCTCAAATTACTCTTTGAAATGATGGTTTTAATTCTGGCATGCGCATATTGAATATAAAAAATCGGGTTTGAGCTATCCTGCTTTTTAAATTCAGCCAAGTCAAACTCTAGTGCCGTATCGCTCTTTTTCGAAGCAAAAATAAATCTAAGTGCATCAGAACCTATCTCTTCAACGATATCGCTCATAAGTATTACATTGCCGGCTCTCTTGCTCATCTTATACGGTTCGCCGTTTTTTAAAAGACTTACCATTTGAGAAAGCTGTACTTCAAGTTTAGAACTATCATAACCCAAAAACTCTACCGCAGCTTTTACCCTAGGGATATATCCGTGATGGTCGGCTCCCCAGATATTTATGTAGTGATTGTATCCGCGTTCAAATTTTTGGTTGTGATAGACTATATCACCCGCCAGATATGTCGGTCTGCCGTCTTCGCGAACAACGACTCTATCGGCGTCATCGCCCTTTTGGCTTGATGCTATGAAGATTTTATCATCTTTTTTATAGATGCCATCGCCCATCTTTGCCATAACTCTGTCCCAATCATCATAAAGCGATGATTCATAAACAAAAGTGTCAAAGAAGATATTTGTGTCTGCTAAATCATTTTTAATAATCTCCATAACACCGTCTTTAGCCCAAAGTGCCAGCTCTTTTTGGCGAGATTCATCACTTAAAATCTCTATACCGAACTCTTTTACGGCATTTTGTGCCAAAGGTGCTAAATAATCGCCTCTATAATAACTTTGCGGATACTCAACACTCTCTTTAAGTATGTTTTCGCGTCCATAAAGCTGAATTGAAAGTCCAAGTAAATCTATCTGATTTCCGGCATCGTTTACATAATACTCAGCCGTTATATCATAGCCTAAGTGTTTTGCTAGCCTATAAAGAGTATCTCCGTAAACTGCACCTCTTGCATGTCCGATATGCAGCGGTCCAGTCGGATTTGCACTAACAAATTCTAAAAGAATTTTCTCTTTTTTTTCTTGTTTTGCAAACTCGGTTGTATTTTCTAATGCCCACTGTGCATACTCATTTAAAAAATTTTCGCTAAGACGAAAATTGAGGTAACCCTTTACTGAGTCAACACTGCTAAATATATCTGTTTCATGGAATGAAGAGGCTAACTCTTCAGCAATTTTCATGGGAGATTCCCTAAGCTCTTTTGCTAAAGAAAAGGCTATAGGAGTGGCAAAATGCCCAAAAGAGCGATCTTTTGGCTTTTCTAAAACAACTTCACGACCAAACTTTTCGCGCAAAAGCGCCGATACTCGTTGTTTCAAGATTTACGCTTGGTGTGTGGTTTTTGGAGCTTCAGTTGTTGCAGCAGTTCCAGTCGGCTCTACTTTTTTAGGAGCATCTGTTTGAGCAGTTTTTATTTCTGCCTCTTCAACATCATCACTTTTCATCTCTTTTTTAAAGCTTTTAATACCTTGACCGAGACCTTTTGCCAAATCAGGTATTTTTTTCGCACCAAACATTAAAACGATAATTCCAAAAATTAGTAATAACTCCATTCCGCTAGGCATACTCATAATTGTGTTCCTCTTTTTTTCAAATTAAGCCCAGATTGTATCTACTACTTGCTGTAATTTTGCTTATTGCAATAAACTATATATCTTCCCATTTTCTGACAAAATCGTTTATCTCATTTCCCGGTATTTTAACTCTAGCCGCATTTGCTATAACTTTTAATATATTTGCCGCCTCATCAATATTGTCGTTTACAACTAAAAAATCATACTCGCTGATTCTTTGTATCTCTCTTTTTGCCACATCCATACGGCGGTCAATAACCTCTTGCGTATCGGTTGAACGATATTCAAGTCTTTTTTTAAGCTCAGAAAGTGTCGGAGGAGAGATAAACACGGAGGTTGTAATATCGCCGAGTCTATTTATAATAGTCGCGTTTCCTTGAACATCAATATCGAATATAACTAATTTACCGGCTTTTAAAGCCTCTTTGACAGGCTTTATCGATGTTCCGTAGTAGTTGCCGTGCACAAACGCATACTCTAAAAAAAAATCCTCTTCGATATCTTTTTTAAACTCAGTTTCATCCACAAAATGGTAATGCACACCGTCAATTTCACCTTCTCTGATAGAGCGGGTTGTAGTTGATATGGAGAAGTAGCATTCGCCAATATCGCCTATTATTTTATTTAGTAAAGAACTTTTGCCGGCTCCACTTGGACCCGATAAAACTAAAATAGCACCTGATTTATGATTCACTACTTGTCACCTAAAGTTATATTGATACTTATCTTCATCCCTTTTAAAGAAGCGACTACATCCTCGTTTGATAAAGCCTTTAAAAGCTTTTTAAGAGCTTCGACCCCATCGTCAGAACTAGCACTCGGCTCTTTTGAAACATCTGCTTTTTCATTAAAATCATCAGCCACGCTCTCATCAAACTCTTCTTCATGACCTATGACGGTCTCTTCAATCTCTTCTTCGCCTACTTCTTCACCAATAGCGAGTTTTAAATCCCTGCTTGTTAAAGAATCAATATCAAATAGCATATTTTCATCTACCTCGCTTTGTAAATCTTCGTCACTCAACTCTTTTACCGCACTTTCTATTTGAGATTCTAAATCTTCAAGGTTTAGAGTTTCATCAAACCCTTCTTCAGACTCTTTTATTGATTCTTCTGGCTCAAGTACCTCTACAATCTCTTCTTCGTCAAGGTCTAAATCATCTTCAAGCTTTAACTCATCTTCACCAAATTCTAAATCATCGCCTAGCTCTAAACTATCTTCGAGCTTCGGTTCATCTTCACCGAATTCTAAGTCATCACCTAGCTCTAAACTATCCTCAAGGTCAAAATCATCTTTTATCTCTTCATCAAGCTCTAAACTATCTTCAAGGTCAAAATCATCTTTTATCTCTTCATCAAGCTCTAAACTCTCTTCGAGCTTTGGTTCATCTTCACCGAATTCTAAGTCATCACCTAGTTCTAAATCGTTTCCAAACTCTAAATCATCAAATGTATCTTCTATCGCACCGTCTTGAGCTTCAGTCTCTTCTAAAAGATTTTGCACCTCTTGAAGTTCATCTTTATCAAGAATACCGTCTGCTGCTTTATGATTCGACTCCAAGCCCTCAATCTCTTCTTTAAAATCAAACTCATCATCTAGCGACTCATCAAACTCATCGAAGTTTATCTCCCCTTCATCCGAACCCTCTATGTCGTCAAAATCTTCAATTTTATCGAGGTCTTCAATCTTATCAATGTCTTCAACTTCATCCAAAGTCTCCAGACTTTTATCTGTCTCTTTAAAACTACTGCTTTTGTCCAATTTGTCGAGATTAATCGTATCTGCTTCTTTTACCAAAGATATTAATAATTCTACCAAATCAGTAGGCAAAAAAGGTTTTTTAAGAGTTCTGGTAAACTCTTCTGCCGGTTTTGCATCTTTTGAACAAATATATAAAGATTTACTGAATTCTATTTTATTCCTTAACTTTTCCATAGCATCTTCGCTATATAGGGCATCATCAACAATCAAGATATCATATTTTTTTGATTCGACAGCCTCAACACTCTCTGCAGTGTCCAATGTATTTGAGGTTTTTTGCGCGCTTAAGGTTACTAATTTATTGACTACAGGATTATTGTTTAAAAGTAATATTCTCATTACAGGTTCCCTTTGGAGGCTCTTTTGACATTATTGTATCAAAAAAAACTAAAAAAACATCTCTAAAAAATTAAAAGCTTCAAGCATTTGCCCTTTTAAAATCAGCATAATAGCGCTAAATGTTGCAATAAGTACGGCAAATGAAACCATAATTTTTATAGGAAAACCGATTACAAGTAGGTTAAATTGGGGCATTGTTTTCATAAGCATTCCAAATATAACATCCGCCAACCAAGAGAGAGCCGTAATGGGAAACGCAATCATAAAACCAACCAAAAACATATTAGAAGTTGCTTTTATAAGATAAGTAAAAAGATTTTCGCTCATTAAAAAGCCGCCAAGCGGAATATGTTGCAATGAACTATCTATAAAAAGCAGCATCCAGTGATGCATATCTATAGCAAAGAGAATCATAAGTGCTATAAGAGA
>CAYHRD010000034.1:0-6996 GCA_964358925.1 uncultured Sulfurimonas sp. | reverse complement strand
GCCATAAAGAGTGCGCCGAATCTGAAAAAAAGAAGAATAAAGCCGACTATGTAAGCTTCGCTAAAAACCTGAGGCCAATTCATCTAAAAAATCCTCTTAATTAACTTTTACCAGCTCTTTGTTGATTAGTTTGTAAACTTTATGACATCTATGAGCAAGCTCTTCATCGTGTGTTACAAGAATCATTCCTGCATTATGTTTTTGTATATACTCAAAAAAGATATCCATAACTTCATTTGCAGTTGTTTTGTCTAAATTGCCGGTCGGTTCATCAACAAAAAGGATTCGAGGCTGTTTTGTTAAAACTCTGGCAATTGAGACTCTTTGCTGTTGACCGCCTGAAAGCTCCGTTACTTTTTGCTCCATCGTGCTGTCTATCTTCAGTCTTTTTAAAAGTTTGGCATCTATGCTCTGGTTTGAGAGAATTGCAGCTACTTCTAGATTTTCCAATGATGTAAAACCTTTAAACAGGTAGTGAGATTGAAAAACAAGTCCAAGTTCATCTCTTTTTATTTGAGACAATCTCTTCTTACTCATGGATGAAACTTCTTCGCCGAATATTGAGACGCTCCCCTCATCCGGTTTTAAAAGTGTTGAGAGAATATTAAGCAGAGTTGATTTTCCACTGCCGCTTATTCCAATAATAGCTATTGATTCCGTCTCTTGTAAATCAAGCGATACATCGGAAAAAAGCTCATAATCAAAGGTGTGTGATAATTTTTTTGCAGATAATAAATTCATAAGGAGATTATAACCTATTTACTCGCAAAATATCTTTTTACACCCTTTTCTTGAACGAATCTCTAGCCTTTTTGCATAAATTTTCTCAATAATATTTTTCATTATATAAGCGAAGTATCCGCTAAAATAGATACCGAAAACTCTAGCAACGGCATAACCCCTTCCAAGAGCTATAAGTACACCCCGCGACTTGATATGATGTTCTATCAAAGGTTTGTTTGAGATATGATTATTTATGTTTTTGGCACACAACTCGCCCATCTGCTCTGCAGTATCGGCAGTAGGAGGTACGATTTTATCATTATTGTATATCGTCGTGCAGTCGCCGATAGCAAATACCTCGCTATAATTTTGAGATTGCAGATATTTATTTGAAACAATATATCCTCTCTCATTTTTATCTAGTGCTAGATTATGCACCAAACCGTTTGGCTCTATACCGCCGGTATATATCATAAAATCCATATCTATAATTTCACCGCCGCTGAGCTTCACGCTGTTTTGCGTAACCTCGACTACTTTTTTCTCATTTTTGATAATTACACCCAGCTCTCTTAATCTTTTATCCGTCTTGCCGGCAAGTTCCTCTTCAAATCCTCCTAAAACATGTTTAGAAGAATTGACTAAGACAATATTTAATTTTCTACAAATGAAGTTGTTGTTTTTATAAAACTCTTTAGAAAACGATGCCATTTGTGCCGCTATTTCAACTCCGCTAAGACCTGCACCTGCAACGACAATATTAATCGGCGTACAACTTGTTCCGCCCTCATCAACCTTATGAAAGAGCGACATCTCAAATTTTTGTTTAAAATACATGGCGCGATGAAGTGCCTTTATACCGTGGGCATACTCACGAAGCCCAATAACATCTGCCGCAAATTTTGTACGAGCACCGGCGGCTATCACAAGATAATCATAATTATATCTTTGTACGCAAGTAATCACTTTTTTATTTTTAAAATCAACATTACCGACTTCTTGTTTTAAAAAAGTTACATTACCGTCAAATCCTGAACAAAAAGTAAAAAGATCAACCGTAACCTGTGCAAAATCATCTTCATTCGCTATCAAGTCATACACATCGGTTTGCATAAAATGGTATGGATTTTTATCAAAAAGTATTATTTCATTTTGAGGATTTTTTGCCAACCTTTCAACAACGCGAAGACCGCCGTAACCACCGCCGATAACAATTATTCTGTTTTTTTTCAAAGAGAACCCTTTGAGTTATGTAGAAAAATTATATCATTTTTTTAGGTGTTGTATATTATAAATAAGTGAGGTGCAAGATAGTAAAAGATTTTTTAAAAGAGTAGTTTTTATCTAAGGAAGGTTAAGGATAAAATCCTTAACCCATTTGAGCTGCAACTTCAGCAGCAAAGTCGTCAACTTTTTTCTCAATTCCTTCGCCTACTTCAAGACGAACGAAATCTACGATTTCAGCAGTTCCGCCTGCTTCTTTAGCAGCCGCTTCAACAGCTTGTGCAACTGTTAGTTTGTCATTTAAAACATAAGTTTGATCTAAAAGAGCAAGTTCTTTGTCTAAAGTCGTGTTATCGTCGATAAAACGAGCTAATTGACCCGGAACAATTTTGTCCCAGATAGCTTCAGGTTTATTTTGTGCTCTTAATGTATCTTTGATTTCTGCTTCAGCTTTAGCTAAAACTTCATCAGTTAATTGGCACATTGAGATAAACTGAGGAACATTTTTAAGAGGTTTTTTCAAACGAGCAAACTCTTCGTTCTCTTTTTTAATCGCTTCAATTCTACCGATTGTCTCAGATGTTACGAAATCCATATCAAAATCTCTAAAAGATAGCGTTTTTGGTTTCATAGCAGATGCGTGCATTGCTACATTTTTAAGCATCGGACGAAGTGCATCGGCAGTTTTTTTGCTGTCACATTTAGCAGATATGATAACAGCTATACGGTTGTTTGAGTGAATATAACCGTTAATTGCAACTGTTTCATCATCAGCTTTGATAGTTCTAAAACGGCGAAGTTCTATCTTCTCACCGATTTTTATAACAGCCTCACTAAAGTATGTTCCAAATGTAGTTGCTTTTAGGCTCTCAACATCAGCAGGAGAAGTTGTATAAATCTCTTCCGTTGTTTTTAAAACTAAATTTTTGAAACCCTCATTTTGAGCAACGAAGTCAGTCTCAGAGTTAATCTCAACTACCGTAGCTTTAGAAAAGTCTTCTGCAATTTTAATACCTACAAGACCTTCAGCCGCAACACGATCAGCCTTTTTAGCTGATTGTGCGATGCCTCTTTCTTTTAGCCATGCAGTCGCTTTTTCCATATCTCCATCACACTCAACAAGAGCTTTTTTACAATCCATCATCGGCGCATCAGTTGCTGTGCGCAGATCTTTTACCATTGCTGCCGTAACTTCCATAATTATGCTTCCTCTGTATCGAAATCTTCTACTTCAAGAGCATCAGCATCTACAGTTGCAGACTCATCTGATCCTGCTTCTTGCCCAATATCATCACGCCCGCCGCTTCTTAACGCTTTACCTTCGTTAATCGCTTCAGTCATTTCACGACAAAAAAGTTGGATAGAACGAATTGCATCGTCATTTCCAGGAATTGGGTGAGTGATTAAATCAGGATCACAGTTTGTGTCAAGAGGAGCAACAACAGGGATACCTAAACAACGAGCTTCTAAAACAGCGATGTGCTCTTTAACCGCATCCATAACGAAAAGCATATCAGGAAGTTTTTTCATATTGCGGATACCGCCGAAATATATTTCTAGTTTCTCTTTTTGGCGAGAAAGCATAAGTGCTTCTTTTTTAGTTAAAAGGTCGATTTGACCGTTTTCTTGCATCTCAGAAATAACATCAAGTTTACGGATAGATTTTTGAATAGTCGGGAAGTTTGTAAGCATACCGCCTAACCATCTATTGTCTACATACGGCATTCCACAAGCGATTGCTGCATCTCTAACTGAAGCGCGAGCTTGTTTTTTTGTTCCAACGAAAAGAACTGTTTTACCCTCAGCCGCTGCATCTACAACGATTTGGTAAGTGTTACGGAAGTAACGAAGAGTTTTTTGTAAATCTATAATATAGATATTTTTACGAACACCGAAAATATATTTTTTCATTTTCGGATTCCAACGACGAGTTTGGTGTCCAAAGTGTACACCACATTCTAATAGGTCTTTCATAGTTACCATTTAAGGTCCTTTAAGGGCATTTTTCAGCCAGAATTTTTGTCAGTTATACTTGGTAATATCGGGCAAATCTGCACCTAAAGAGGGAGTTGCACTGACTTTATGATATATACCTCTGAATATTTCTTTGGCTTTATCTGCGGCAAAGAAAATCGGCGAATTTTACCCAAAAAATATTTAAGAAAAGCTTTTACTTAATAATGTTTTATGCCTGCAACTCTTGAAGCTTTTTCATAACCTCTTGTGCGTGATCTTCAACTTTTACCTTCTCCCAAATCGCTCTTATAACACCGCTTGGGTCTATAATCAGGGTTGTGCGAACTATCCCCATATACTCTTTGCCGTAATTTTTTTTCAACTGCCAAACGCCGTACTCTTGCAACATCGAAGTATCTTCATCACTAAGCAGTGTTATAAAGAGATCTTTTTTCTCTATAAAGTCACGATGTTTTTTCGTACTATCTGCACTAATTCCTATCACAATAGCATTTAAACTGCCAAAATCAGGCGCGGCATCGCTAAAATCACAAGCTTCAGTCGTACACCCGGGAGTGTTATCTTTTGGATAAAAATATAGCACTATCCACTTACCTTTTAAATCTCTCAAACATATCTCGACATCATCTTGGTTTGGCAGACAAAACTCAGGAGCCGTACTATCAATTTTAACCATTTTTATACCTTTTATTTAAAAATTCTCTTTTGTTTTTCCGTTTATCATGCTTGAAATGAGTCCATGTTCCTCTTTTACATCAGCTACGATAACACCTGCAATATGAAGCGGAACAAAAATCAAAATAACATAATATAGAGCTTCATGCAGCTCTTTTATCAACTTAACCATATCTTCACTTAAGCCCAAAGCTCGCTGAAGATAGATTGCAAAACCGCTTATAGTCATAAATAAAATTGTTGCATATATCACATAGTATGAGATTTTCACACCTTTTTTATGAAGAGACAAGGAACTAAAATCCGCTTTGTTGCTCTTATCAATAAAAAAAAGTACTATTCTGTACAAAACTAAAAATGCTAAAGCATAACCAAGTATAAGATGCCATTCCCACATAACATTTCTTATTACCCTTGCTATGCTTCTTGCATCTTCTAGCTCAATTTCTGTACCCAAATCGGCAAGCTTAGTCATGATAATCTCTGCATTTGCTTTGTAACTAAGAAATGTTTTTCGCAAAAATACGGTTGCCAGTAAACCAAGAATAACTATCGCATTTAACCAGTGCCAAATTCTAAATTTCAATGTATATTTCATATAAAATCCTTTATGCTTAGTAATTTACTACTAGCATTCTACTTTATTTTATTAAAAGTTCTCTTTAACACAAAGGAATCAGCCAATCGCATCCTGAATCATCTTTTTTGCTACATCTCTGCTTGAACGGTCTAAAAGAGCTCTGCTTTTACTCTCTAGGTTTTGAGGCAAAATTGAAATTAAAATTGATTTTAAATCCTCATCTTCTCTCTTGCACCAACCTAAATCATTTTCAACTATAAACTTGGCGTTATGGTATTGATGATCGGATGCCGCATGTGGAAACGGGATAAATAGTGCAGGCAAACCGTTTGCACACAACTCCCAAAGCGTACTCGCACCAGAGCGGCTTACAGCTAAATCTGCTCTTGACATAAGATAGCTCATCTCTTTTGTAAATGAGTAAAGTTCTGCTTCTACCTGCAACTCTTCATACTCTTTTTTTACTCTCTCAAAATCCCTCTCACCTGCTTGATGAATTATCTTTATGCCTAATTTTTGTAGCTCTTTTGCCATACTTAAAGCCAAATCATTTATAGCTTTTGCACCTTGTGAACCGCCTAAGAAAATAATAGTTTTTGTCTCGCTTCTCACTCTTGCAGTTTTAAAAAATTCATCTTTAACGGGATAGCCTTTAATTGGCGAATTTTTATCATATGCGCTTATAAATCTTTTGCTAAAGGGTTTTAAAAGTGAATTTAATCTTCCTTCAACTGCATTTTGTTCATGTATAAAAAGAGGAATAAATCTGCTAAGTGATGCGAAAGATGCGGGAGCAGCAGAAAATCCGCCTACACTGTAAGTCACCTCAATATTATGCTTTTTAAGTATTTTTCTTGACTCAAAAAAGGCGCAAAGCACCAACCAAAGAGCTTTTAATTTACCAAAACCTTTTTGGTTTACGACACCTGTCGTTTCCAAAAAATATACATGTGAAAAAAGGCTGTGCGATTCAAAATATTTTCTATCCTGCCCGCTCATTGAACCTATAAAAATAGCTTCATGTCCGTCATTTACCGCAGCTTCAACCAGAGCCTCCGCAATCATCAAATGTCCGCCTGTGCCGCCGCCCGTTATGCAAAACTTCATCTATCCCCCATCTCAATCCATTTTTATTTTTTTAGATGCCATTAAAACCATACCTATTCCAATGGAAGCGGCTAAAATCGAAGATCCGCCATAGCTTAAAAATGGAACGGAGATTCCTTTAATCGGGGTAATTCCACTGATTCCGTATGCATTTACTAAAAATGCAAAAGCAAGTAGAAATCCGATGCCTAAACTAAATAAATATATTCTTGAGTCATCCGTTCTATTTGCAATTTTAAAAATTCTCTGAAGCATCAATACGAATATGGATACAACGACTAAAACCCCGATAAATCCAAACTCTTCGGCAAGTCCGGCTAAAATAAAGTCGGTATGAACTTCACTTAAAAATCCCAACTTAAAAGTTCCGTTTGACACTCCCACGCCAAAGAGTCCTCCATTGTGAATAGCATTAAGCGAGTGTCCTATCTGATACGGTTCAACCTCTGTCGGAACTCTTAACTGTGCCGCTACGGATTCGGGAAAAATCTCCAAAACGCTATTTTGCGCCAATGCCCACCAAGATTTTATACGCAGTATCCTATGTTCTGCCGTAAAAATGAAAAATAGAAAAAAGAGTACCGCGCCAATCATAAGAGTCAAGAAGAACCTAAAGCTGCTTCCTGCAAACATAAGCATAAAAAGCAGAGTAAGACCGAGTACCACAACCTGACCCAAGTCATTTTGAACAATAGCTATAATAAACATAG
>CAYHRD010000033.1:0-14070 GCA_964358925.1 uncultured Sulfurimonas sp. | reverse complement strand
GAGATGAGAGTTTACTGCCGTAGTGTTGCAAGTCTGTTGCATTTTTGGTGATTTGCGGGAATAGCTAATGCTTGTTTTTTTTACTATTTTTTAAAAGGATTAAGTAAATGTTTGAGTATTTTTATAAAACTATTTGTTGTATAGTAGACGATTTTGAAGTATTATGTGAAGTTTTAGGAGATAGAATATTTTAAGAGATGTTTTTTATATATCATTAACCACTTATTAGTTGATATCTGTTAAGATTCATCTATGAAAAAAATATTAATGATTGAAGATGACTTAGAGCTAGCGGAGATATTAACAGAATATCTTCAACAGTTTAAGTTTGAGGTTGTCACAGAGGACGACCCTTTTAAAGCGGTAAGTATATTGAAGTTGGAGCCATTTGACTTGGTTATTTTGGATTTAACTCTGCCTGGTATGGACGGTTTAGAGGTTTGTGAAGCGATTCGCGAGAGACAGGATATCCCTATCATCATCTCATCGGCTAGAAGTGATGTTACGGATAAGGTAAAGGCACTTGAGCTTGGGGCTGACGATTATATTCCAAAGCCGTATGATCCGCGAGAGCTTGAGGCTAGAATTCACTCGGTTTTAAGACGATACGAAGCAAAATCACAACAAAAAGAGGAGTCAAAAAGCGACTTTAAATGTGATACTTCGTCTATGATGATTACCTACAAGGGTAGAAACATCGACCTTACAAATGCAGAGTTTGGAATTTTGTCATATATGATTGCAAAACAGGGGCTTGTAGTCTCAAGAGAAGATTTGATTCATAATGTAAATGCTATAAATGAAGACTCTTCAAACAAGAGCATTGATGTTATGGTCGGCAGAATTAGAAATAAACTCGGAGATAAATCTCTTATCGAATCGGTTAGAGGTGTGGGTTATAAGCTTCTTAAATAATTGTCATTGTTTTAGGAGATAAGCCAATGCGTCAACATGCCGTTTTAATAACTGTTTTATTTGCACTCACTGTTACTTTAGTAAGTGTAAGTGTCGTGTTTTGGAAGTTCTTTCAGCTAAATAAACAGAATTATATAGATCATATTTTTGCAAAACATGCAATAATTACTCAAATATTTCGCCAACATGAGCAAGAAGTAACTTCTCAAATTATGCTTGAAGCAAATCTAGCCGTATATGATTTTGTACTGGAAAAAGATAGAAAAGTTGTAGATGTTATTTTAAAAAATTCAAAAGTTTTAAAGAAAAAAGATTTTAAAAGTGTTGATGCCTCTTTAATGCTTTCGCAAAAAGGTCTTTACACTAAAAAAGTTGTTACCGAGTTAAAAGCCAATATGTTAGAGTTCAATAAAAAGATATATTTTTATCTCGAATCTCCTTCTTCCTCCGTGCTTATCCTTGATGAAGAGTTAAAACCGTATAAATATTGGAGCGTTGCCTACGCATATTTGATAATAATAGCGATACTCTCTTTTTCATTTGTATTGATTTTACAAAAATTGCGTCCGCTTATCAGACTCAGAAAAAAAATTGCACTCTACGGTAACGGAGATATGAATATATCTTTTAAAACAAGAGGGTGTGATGAAATTTCGTTGATTTCAAATGAACTTGAGTCAACAAGAGAGAAAATTAATAATATTTTAGATTCACGAACTCTCTTTTTAAGAAATATTATGCATGAGCTTAAAACCCCCATTGCAAAAGGAACAATTGCGACTCAAATGCTGGAATCTCAAAAACAAAAAGACAGATTTGGTTCTATTTTCGGTCGCTTAGAGTCACTGGTAAATGAATTTGCACTTATAGAGGAAGTTACGAGTCTTGGAGATAAAACGGAGGTTAAAGAGTACCGTTTGGTAGATATAATTGACGGTGCCATTGATATGGCGATGATTGATAGAAGCAGTATAACCGTTGAAGTTGATGCGACACATAAAATCAATGCAAACTATAGATTATATACGACAGCGATTAAAAATATGATAGACAACGGTATCAAATATTCAACTGATGCGCATGTAAAGATTTTGATAAAAAACAATGAACTCTCTTTTGAAAGCAAAGGAGCGTGTATAGCACATCCTTTGCACTATTATATAGAGCCGTTTACGAAAGACAATCCGTCAAAAAATAGTTTTGGACTCGGACTATATCTTGTTGATTCTATTTTAAAAGCTCACGGTCAAGTCTTAGCACATGAGTATGAAAACGGTCTTAATCGTTTTATATTTGCATAAGTTTTTAAGTGTAAACTACTAAGATGAATAGTTATATGAAAAAATCAACAATCGCTTTTTTTGCAATATATTTTTTTATTTTTGGTTGGATAAGCCATACATTATATCATGGTGTGCAAAAAGAAAACAAGACAAAAACATTAAAAAAGATAAAAGACGGCGGAGTTCTTAATGTTGCACTATTAAACTCATCCTCTACATACTACATTGGCTCAGACGGATCAAAAGGTTTTGAATATGACCTCCTTGATGCTTACTCGAAACATTTGGGAGTTAAGTTAAATATTACTACCGCAAACACTACAAAAGAGGCGCTTGAACTTAGTAAAAATCCGGATATTCACATTACTTCCGCAGCACTCTCAAAGACCAAAGAGAGAGAGAAGAATTTCAATTTTGGACCATCTTATTTTGAAGCTCAAGAACAAGTTGTTTGCCATAAAAAAATGTTGCTCAATGGAAGATTTCCAAATAATGTTGATGATTTAACGGGGCTAAAAATTGTTGTAGGAGAAGGTACAAGTTATAGCGAAACCATAGAGCTGTTAAGGGCAGATGGTTTTGATATAAATGCAACATACACATCGGAGTATTCAACTGAAGAGTTGATTGCGCAAGTAGATTCAAACGAGATAAATTGTACCGTAGTGGACTCAAATATATATGTACTAAACCAGCGCTATTTTTCAAATATAGCGGTTGCATTTGATATAAGCAGCAGAACACAACAAGCGTGGATTTTGGCTCAAGATGCAAAAGAGCTTAAAGAAGATATGTACTCTTGGGTAAACTCTTTCAATCAAAGTGGAGATATGGCACGACTTAAGGATCGTTACTACAGTTATGTGCTATTTTTTGATTATCGTGATACTTCAATGTTTAATGAGAGAGCAAAAACCGTACTGCCGAAATATGAAAAATATTTTCAAGAGGCTTCCATAAAGTATGAAATACCTTTTTCACTATTGGCGGCGCTATCATATCAAGAGTCGCATTGGAATGAAAATGCTAGAAGCGATACGGGAGTAAGAGGACTTATGATGCTTACCCAAGATACCGCAGAACATTTAGGAGTGCGAGATAGAGTAGATCCTAAGCAGAGTATTTTTGGCGGAGCAAAACATTTAAATCAGATAATGAAAGCCATTTCAAATGAGGTAGTCGGAGAGGATCGTTTAAAATTTGCGCTTGTTGCTTACAATATCGGAGAATCGCATGTTTTAGATGCTCAAAAATTAGCGCAACAGATAGGATTAAATCAAAATAGTTGGGCTGATTTGAAAAAAGTACTGCCGCTTCTTTCTCAGAAAAAGTATCATACGACATTAAAACACGGATATGCGAGAGGCAGCGAAGCGGTTAAATATGTTGAAGCAATATATAGCTACATGGATATTTTACAAAAAAACAGCGGTGAAAAATCATTGAGTAAAGACAGTAAATAAAAAAATGTCAAGGTGACGATATGAAATCATTTAGTTTTTTTGATAAGCTTGAGCAAAAGAGTAAAGAGCAATTGTTGGGTGTAGCGACTTTTATGAAAATACCTGCAGGTATGCAACTCTATTCTCAAGGAGATATTTGCGGGGACATTTTGTTTTTAACCAAAGGTCGAGTTCGTGTCGTTAGGCAGCATGAGAATGGACAAAGCGTACTTTTGTACTATTTTGAACAAGGTGAGCAGTGCAATGTCAATTTTACGGCTGCTTATAATTCTGCTCCTGCCGTAGGCACTGCGATAGCAGAAACAGATTTGGAAGGATTTGATGTTCCTGCCTCTTTGGTAGCGCGTCTTTTTGTCGAAGATAAAGAGTTCCAGCGCTATGTTTTTGATCAGTATATAAAACGGATTGATTTTATGGCAAGTATGATTGAAGATATACGCTTTTTGAGTTTAGATACGCGACTTCTTCATTGGCTGCAAGAGCATGACGAGAAGATACTGCATATATCTCATGAAGAGATAGGAACAATTCTCGGAACATCTCGCGAGGTTGTAAGTAAGATTTTGAAAACATTTGAAAAAAATCAAATCGTTAAACTCTCAAGAAAAAAGATAGAAATTTTATGATGCATGACTTTATGTAATCATCATCACATAAAAATTTATTATAGCTGTGATACAATGATTTTTGATTTTATAAAACTAAAGGATGTCATATGAAAAAGTTAAGTTTTTTATCGTTAGTTGCAGCAGCTGCAATGGTTTTAAGCGTTGGTGCTACGACACTAAATGCCGAAGGTGTGAAATGCGGTGATGCAAAAAAAGAGATAATGAAAGACGGCAAGTGCGGTGATGCAAAAAAAGAGATAATGAAAGACGGCAAGTGCGGTGATGCAAAAAAAGAGACTATGAAAGACGGCAAGTGCGGTGATGCAAAAAAAGAGACTATGAAAGACGGCAAATGCGGTGATGCAAAAAAAGAGACTATGAAAGATGGCAAATGCGGCAAAGGAAAATGCGGCACTAAGTAAGTTACCTTTTAAGCAGAGTCCGCTCTGCTTAAAAATCCATTTTCAATTACACATCTTTGAATTGCTCTTTAATTTTTAGAAAAATTTCCAAATTCTCTTCAAAAAGATTTATACAAGACGAATGTAATCAAGCTTACATACAGAGTTATAAATATTTGTTATGATGTGTCAGTTTAAAATTGATTGAGGAGTGTATTATGAACTGCAAACAGGCATATCTTGAGTTTTCTAGGTTAAGTGAATATGCGAAGCCGTTTGCTTTGTTGTTAGCGCGATTGACGGTTGCGTACGGGTTTTATGGACCTGCGATGACGAAGTGGGGTGACATGGCTTCCGTAGCTAATTGGTTTGCATCTTTGGGGATACCGTTTCCAACGCTCAATGCCTACATGGCGGCAAGTACCGAGATAACGGGTGTTATACTGCTTACTTTAGGGCTTTTAACCCGTCTGATTTCACTTCCTCTTATAGTTGTCATGATTGTTGCCATCGTAACCGTACATCTTCCAAACGGTTTTTCGGCAGGTGACAACGGCTTTGAAATACCGCTTTACTATATGCTCTTTTTACTTATTTTTGTATCGCATGGAGCAGGTAAATTTAGCCTTGACAGACTTTTTTTTGATGAAAAAAAATAGACAAATCGCCAAACATGTAAAGTATTTTGAAAAAATGCTGGTACAATAAAGCATGATTTTAAATGCACGCAGAAATTTTTTCAAACAAAGCTTTTTAGGCGGGGCTGTTTTACTCTTTTATAACTCTTCTTTATACGGGGCGGCTGAACCTTTAAAGACGCTAGCACTTGTTCAAAAAGATCTTTTTCCAAAGGCAAAAGAGTTGGATATCGATACAGCTTCTTATCTGCTGCTTATTTTAGACCATTCAAGAATCAGCACTGCACACAAAGAGTTTCTTCGCAGCGGCGTTCAATGGCTTCACGAAAAGTCTCTAAAGCTTTACGGCAAACTTTATTACAATCTTCCAGAACAAAAGCGACAAGAAGTATTGCGAGAGATTTCAGAGTATAAATGGGGTGAATCATGGATAGAGGCTCTTTTGACTTACGGCATGGAAGCACTTCTCAGTGACATAGTTTACGGCGTCAACAAAAGAGACGCGGCGCAAAGATGGCTTGGATTTCGCGCGGGAGAGCCGCATCCAAGAAGAGCTTATCTATGATATACGATGTTTGCATCATCGGGAGCGGTGCAGGCGGAGCACCCGTTGCTTATGAGCTGAGCCGTGCAGGTTTTTTGGTAATTGTGCTTGAAAAAGGAAAAGCATACAAAGAAGAGGATTTTAACAAAGACGAGTTGGCGGTTTCTCGTCGCGAACTCTTTACTCCAGACCTCAAAGAAGAACAGCATGTTATTTATGAGCTAGACGAACACAAAGAACGCACAAGGTATGTCGGAAGCAAGCATCAATGGAGTTTTTGGAACGGTTCCATGGTGGGAGGTTCCTCAAATCTTATGAGCGGTTATTTTCACCGTATGAAACCCGATGACTTTAAGCTTCTTTCGACTTACGGAGAGATAGAGGGCGCAAATGTAGCGGATTGGCCTTTATCTTATGAGGAACTGGAGCCGTACTATGAAAAGGTTGAACGCATAGTCGGTGTTAGCGGAGAAGTGGTTGCACACTCTTTTTTAGAACCCAGAAGCACTTCGCATTTCCCTTATGCAAAACTTGAAGAAAACAGAGTGACAAAGTGGTTTGACACGGCATGTAAATCTCTTGGATTTGAGAGTATTCCGACTCCGCGGGCAATACTTCCACATGCGGCATTAAAACGAAATGGCTGTTCTTACTCTAACTTTTGCGGGAGCTATGGATGTGCTACGGGTGCAAAAGGGAGTGCCAGAGCCGCGCTTCTTCAAAAGTGTGACGCGACCGTTATTGCTGAAGCGTTTGTCTATAAGCTTGATAGTGATGCGACAAAAGTTACAAAAGCGCACTATTATGATGCCTATTTTAATACGCATGAAGTGAGCGCAAAAATATTTGTTGTAGCTGCACAAGCCATAGAGAGTTCACGCTTGCTATTAAACTCAAAAAATTGCTTTTTCCCTTATGGTTTGGCAAACAATAATCATCAAGTAGGAAAAAACCTTATTTTCTCAGGCGGAGGAGCAGGGGAGGGACGATTTCATTTTGAAACACTCACTTATGAGCAACAAAAGGAGCTTATGGAAGTCGGTCTTTTTTTTAACCGCTCCCTGCAACAGTGGTATGAGTATAAAAAGAGTGATAAAAAAATCAAAGGCGGAACAATAGACTTTTTATTTGAGCATCAAAATTTGATTCCTCGCATAAAAAGAGCGTTTTATGATGAAAATGAGAAAATTCTTTGGGGCGAGGCTCTTGAGCAAAGAATTCACAAAGAACTTACGACTTCAAGGGTTTTGAATTTTGAAGTTTTTAATGACTGGCTTCCTACTGATGAGTGTTTTGTGGGTATTGAAGAGGATGTGAGAGACAAGTACGGCATTGTCGTTGGTGCGATACATCTTTACAGCCATCCTCATGATAGAGAAGTCGGCACTGATTTGGCAAATGAAGCGGTACGAGTTTTAGAAAAAATGGGAGCCACAGAGATAAGCTACTCCATCTCCCCTTCACCTCCGCCAAATCTTGTAGCGGGTGGTTGTAGATTTGGAGAAAATCCTCAAACATCCGTACTTGATAAAAACTGCAAAGCTCATGCACTGGAGAACCTTTATGTTACGGATGCGAGTTTTATGCCCACGGGAGGAAGTGTTCCTTATACTTGGACGATTTATGCGAACGCTTTTCGTGTAGCAGATATTTTGCGCAAAAGACTTGAATCTTAATTTTTTTTCTTAAGCATTGAAGATTACAGACTCTTTACTTTTCTCCTCTTAAGTTCATCGGGTGAGCATCTTTTAAAGAGGCATACCCTCTTTGCCATTAGCTAAAGCACTTAAAAAACTTTCCATATCATATTTGACTCTGTATTCCGGTGTCATTATATGTATAAGAATATCGCCTAAATCAACGACAATCCAGTCACTGCTTTCATCGACATTGTTAAATTTTTCTGCCGGTTTAAGTTCATTTTTTAGATGATCAAGTAGAGCCGCCGTATGTCTTGAACCGAGTGATGATGCAATAATCGCATAATCAACGAAGTAATTTTTTTCTCTAAGATCAAAAACCTCAATATTTTCTGCTTTGTTTTTGTCTAAAACTTCTGTTATTTTTTCTATTCTGCTTTGCAATTGTTTTCCTTAATGCCAAATTTTATTTGGTATAAAAATTATATATCTCTTTTGCACACTTTTTCGGTAGTTTTGAAATTTCAATCTCTTCTCTAAGTTTTGTCGATGAAATTTTCTCATCGACATTAAGTCTTAAAAACTCTTGTGAAATTTCAATCCCGTCTCTGGGAACGACAATAAAAGTAACTAAATCCCTAAGCTCATTATATCTGTTCCACTTGTGAAGTGAAGCAAGATTGTCGGCACCGATTACAAGATATATTTTTTTATAACTTTTTAAAAGGTGTTTAACTGTTTCAACGGTAGGTACTTTTTTCCCTTGAAGAACTTCATACTCTGAGACTTCAACATTTTTATAGTCGCTAAAAATCTCTTTTAGCCATCTTACTCTAAGAGATGCCGAAGCATAAAATTGAGATTTAAATGGATTTAAAAATGTCGGCATCACTATAACTTTATCAATATCTTTTAACTCTCTCAAAGCCTCAACAATAGCCATATGACCGATATGCGGCGGGTCAAAAGAGCCGCCAAAAAGTGCGATTGTATCCATATTTAAAGCGAATTATAACTAAGTTTAGGTAAAATTGCCCAATTTTTATTTTAATTAGGAAATATGATGGCGCTAAAAATAGCAATTAACGGATTTGGTAGAATCGGTCGCTGCGTGGCCCGAATAGCTGCAACTAGAGATGATGTAGAAATAGTGGCTATAAACGACATGGCAACTATTGATATGATGCTCTATCTTCTTAAAAATGATTCTGTTCATGGGACATTCGGACATGATGTAGTCCAACTAGATAGTGAAAACATTACGATTGACGGCAAAAAAATAAGAGTTTTTAGTGATCGTGATCCAAAAAATTTAAAATTTGCCGAGTGCGGTGCAGATATAGTTTTAGAGTGTACGGGCGTTTTTTTAAGTCAAGAAGATGCGCAGATTCACATCGATAACGGCATAAAAAAAGTTCTCTTTTCTGCTCCTGCAAAAGATGATACGCCTACTTTTGTTATGGGTGTAAATGAGCATCTTTATGTCGGGCAAAGCATCGTTTCAAATGCTTCATGTACCACAAACTGCCTTGGTCCTATTGCAAAAGTGCTTGATGATGCTTTTGGAATCCAAAAAGGTCTTATGACGACTATTCACTCATACACGAATGATCAAAATATCTTAGATGTAAAGCACTCAAAAGATAAACGCCGTGCCCGTGCCGGAGCAATAAATATGATTCCGACTACAACGGGTGCCGCAAAAGCAATAGGTTTGGTTCTTCCTCAGCTTCAAGGCAAACTTCACGGGCAAAGCGTTCGCGTTCCTACGCCGAATGTCTCCATGGTGGACTTAAATGTCGTAGTAAACAAAAAAACAACAAAACAAGAGATAAATGCCGTTATGAATGAGGCTGCAAATACAACTTTAAAAGGTATTCTTTTGATAGATAAAGAGATGAGAGTTTCCCAAGACTTCGTCGGATGCGAATACAGTTCAATCGTTGCTGAGGATTTAACTCAGGTAATTGACGGCGACATGGTAAAAGTTATGGCATGGTATGACAATGAGTGGGGATACTCGACAAGACTTATCGATATGGCTCTTCACATATCTAAGTAGAACTAACGCTTTGTTAAAATAAAATTTTTGGAGATACATGGAACTTTTAAATATAAAAAATTTGGATTTAGCGGGTAAAAAAGTTTTTATTCGATGTGATTTTAATGTCCCGATGGATGAGTTCGGAAATATATCCGATGACCGCCGTATTCGTTCGGCTATATCTACTATCAACTATTGTTTAGATCATGGTTGTGCGGTTGTTTTGGCATCCCATCTCGGTCGTCCGGACGGACAGGTTGTTGCTAAGTACTCACTGCTTCCGGTGGCTAGAAGAATTCACCATCTGCTAAAGAGAGAAGTAGCGCTTGCGCAAGATGTTATAGGAGAAGATGCACTAAGCAAAGCCGCTGCGCTTAAGTCGGGTGAAGTTCTGCTTCTTGAAAATCTTCGTTATGAAGAGGGTGAGACAAAAAATGATGCGGAGTTGTCAAAAAAATTGGCATCTATGGCAGATTTTTATATAAATGATGCTTTTGGCGTAAGTCATAGAGCACACTCTTCGGTTGAGGGAATAACTCACTATTTTGATAACAAACATAAAGCTGCCGGTTTTTTACTACAAAAAGAGATAGAGTTTTTAGGTAAAATTATAGAAAATCCTGTTCGCCCGTTTGCAGCCATTATCGGCGGCTCAAAAGTCTCCGGTAAACTTGAAGCACTTATTAACCTTCTTCCTAGAGTTGACAAGGTGCTAATCGGCGGGGGAATGGCGTTTACATTTCTAAAAAAACTCGGTTATGATATAGGTGCTTCACTTGTAGAAGATGATTTGCTTGAAGAAGCCGGTCGTGTAATGGAAGAGGCTAAAAAACTAGGTGTTAAATTTTATCTTCCTGTAGATGTCGTAGCGGCTGAGAAGTTTTCAGAAGATTCTATAAGCAAGCTGGTTTCTGTCCAAGAGATACCTGAGGGTTGGATGGGCTTAGATATCGGACCTGCAACCGTAAGACTATACAGAGAGGTTTTAAGCGATGTACAGACTGTTCTTTGGAATGGACCTATGGGTGTTTATGAGATGGATAGATTTGCACGCGGCTCAAACAAAATAGCTAATTTTGTAGCCGACAGCTATGCTACTACTATTGTCGGCGGCGGAGATACTGCAGACCTTGTTCAAAGAATCGGCGTAGATGAAGAGATGACATTTATCTCAACAGGCGGAGGTGCTTCGTTAGAGCTATTAGAGGGTAAAATTTTGCCGGGTGTAGCATCTTTAATGATTGAAGAGGATTAATTTTGATAATTGCAGCAAATTTAAAAACAAATCTAACACGAGAAAAAAGTGTTAAATATATAAAAGAGGTAGAAAATTTTTTAGATAAAAATAGTATCTCGCAAGAGGTTTTAGTTTTTCCTGCAATATCCAATTTAAATCGACATTCAGGAAGAGTAACCATCGGGACGCAAAACGCGTATCCGACTATAAACGGTGCTTTTACAGGTGAGATAGGATATGAACAGCTAGAAGAGTTTGGTATAAAAACTATTTTAATCGGGCATAGCGAAAGAAGACATGTTATAGGTGAGACTCAAGAGATGCTTGTAAAAAAGTTTGATTTTTACAAAGAACTCGGCTTTAAAATTATCTACTGTGTAGGAGAGCCTCTTGAAATTAGAGAAGCGGGACACGAAAAGATGATGGAGTACATATCCAAGCAGTATGCGGGCATAGATGTTACATATGAAAATCTGATTATTGCGTACGAGCCTGTTTGGGCAATAGGAACGGGGCTTACTCCGACTTTAGAAGATATCGTAGCTATCCATAAAGAGTTAAAAGCCAAGTCAAGCGCACCTCTTCTTTATGGGGGAAGCGTGAAAGTGACAAATGCAAAAGAGGTTTTGGCACTTGATGGAGTAGACGGTATTTTAGTCGGCAGTGCAGCGTTATATGTGGAGCATTTTTGTACAATGTGCGAGTATGCAGAAAAATTAGATAAATAGGCTTTTTGCAGTCTTGCAAAAAATTTTCAGCCTCGAAAGAGGCTAGCTTTAGTGCCATAGCGGCTAGCGTAGATGACGGAATTACTTCCGACATTGTATAAAATAATATTAGGAGAAGATTGAATGGTAATGAAGGGCAAAAAAGGTCTAATAGTAGGACTTGCAAATGACAAATCAATAGCGTACGGTATAGCAAAAGCTTGTCACGAGCAAGGTGCGGAGTTAGCGTTTACATACTTAAATGATGCATTAAAAAAGAGAGTAGAGCCGTTGGCAGAGAGTTTTGGCAGCGATAAAGTTTATGAGCTTGATGTTTCAAACGAAGAGCATATGTCAAAAATTGCAGGTTTGATAGAGAAAGATTTTGGAAAGATTGACTTCTTAGTTCACTCTGTTGCGTTTGCTCCAAAAGAAGCACTTAGCGAGCCGTTTATGAAGACTACAAAGCAAGCATTTGCCATCGCTATGGATATCTCTGTTTACTCTTTGATAGATTTAACAAACCGTTTAGAGTCTGTTTTAAGCGATGATGCTTCAATCCTTACTCTCTCTTATCTAGGCGGACCGAAATATATAGTAAACTACAATGTTATGGGCGTAGCAAAAGCCGCACTTGAATCAACGGTTAGATATATGGCTGTTGATTTGGGTAAAAAAGGTCAACGCGTTAATGCAATTTCTGCGGGACCTATTAGAACTCTTGCAGCTGCGGGAATCGGTGACTTTAAACAGATTCTTAATTGGAATGAGATTAATTCACCGCTAAAGAAAAATGTAACAACGGAGCAGGTCGGTAATTCGGCTATGTATCTTTTGAGTGATTTAGCATCAGGCGTGACGGGTGAAATCCACTATGTAGATGCAGGATACAACATTATGGGTATGGCTGCTGCCGAAGTCAATGAAGACGGTAAAACCGTTCTTTCTTGGGATGCTGCTAAATAAGTTATAAAAATCTCTGATTAGATTGCCGCGCTTCGCTCGCAATGACATAGGCGCGGCAATTTAAATGACAAGTGCGACTAAATTCTACTGCCTCATTTTTAATCAATTATCCACATTAATAATAAAATCAATATGTCATAATCTCTTTATCAGAAAAAGGACATGAAATGAAATTTATTAAACTTAGTTTATCAGTAGCCCTTATTACAACGATGGCATTTGCAGAAGAAGAAAAAAAATCTGATTTTGGCGTAAGTGGAAATATGGCAATTACAAGTAATTACATATGGAGAGGTATGACTCAGAGCAACAACTCTCCTGCAGTTCAGGGCGGAGTTGACTTAGAGTATAAAGGTCTATATCTAGGCACTTGGGGATCAAATGTGGATTTTGGAGATACGAAAAACTCTTTAGAAGCAGATTTTTACGGCGGATATAAGAGTGAATTAGCCGGAATAAGCTTTGATATCGGTGCCGTGCAGTATGCATATCCGAATATGTCAAATGAGTATAATTTTGCAGAGGCATATCTTGGAATAAGTAAAGAGTGGGAACAGTTTGGCGTAAAGGCAAAGTATAGCAAGGGTATTGAAACAAACGATTTAAATCCTGAGGATTGCTGGGAGGTTGGTGCTTCGGCTAAATTGCCTTACGATGTAGGATTTAGTGCTATTTACGGCGACTATCATAACATAGGTACATACTACTCCGTAGGATTAAACAGAGTGTTTGAGAAATTTGAGTTAAGTGTAGCGTATACTGATTTTAACCATGAAACAGATTCAAGTGCCGATGAAGAGAATGTCGTAGGTACGGTTACTTTTCGCTTTTAATACAAACTAGGGAGTCCGTACTCCCTATACCTTATTTTCCTATAACGGGCATCGAAGATACCTTTTGCGTATGAGACTCTGCAGTAGTTGAGTTATGCTCTTTATTATAAACTTCCATTTTATCTACATACTCTTGCAAAACAAAATTTCTATTTTCATCCTCATTTTTCTTTTTGATAGTTTCATTTTTTTCAACCGCAGGAGTCCACTCCTCTTTTACCCAACTATCCAGTTTGCTCTGCATATAGCCGCCTTTTTTATTTTCCTGCACCCCGGAAACACTATTTAAAGCTTTGTTTTGCGATGGGTTTGCACCGTCTACCTTGCTGCAAGAAGTCAAAAGCGCGACTGCAAGTACAGCTAATATTAAATTATACATATAAACATCCTTTATAAATCATTAGTGGTTTTTGTAACTATCCACATATTTTATGGCAAAAGTATACATAAATAATTCCAAAATATTATAAAAATATTAATACTTTTCCATAAGTTAATCTTAAATTAAAGATAGATGTGACATTATACTGACAATGTTTTGACATTTTGTTGACAAAATGTTGGCAATTTTAAAATTTGGAGAGTTAAAATGAGATTAACAAAATTAAGTTTAATAGCAGCAATGCTAATTGGTTCAAGTGTGTTTGCAATTGAAAACACAAAAGTTTCCGGTAATGCCAAATTGTATTACGGTACGCAAGATTCTGACGCTGCTAATACACCGAGTATGTTTACAAAAGATTCAGGATACACTAACTTTGCCGCTCGTGCAGATTTAACTACCGATTTGA
>CAYHRD010000032.1:0-14150 GCA_964358925.1 uncultured Sulfurimonas sp. | reverse complement strand
CGCCAGTTCCGTCATCTTCTGCACACCCACGGAGAGGGCAACTTTGAAATGGCTAAAAGAGCGGCTTGTGCGGTAGCTGATGGCTCGGTCGGTAAATAGTGAAGCAAAACAACGCAATACACTCTCAAGCAACGCTTCTTTTGAGTTGACATTTAAAAAAGTCTCTTGTTGTCCCGCAAAAGAGGCATCCGGCAAATCTTCCGCTGTTCCCGATGAACGAACCGCTACATCAATATTTTGTGAGTTATACTGATTTGATAATATTTTATATGCTTCAAGCAGTTCATCAACGAGTGCTTTTGGAAGGTGTGAGTTTAAAATAAGGGTACGGACTTCAAGTCCGCGCTTTTGAAGATTATCGGTATCGGTTATGTCCAAATCACTCAGTACCTGAGCAATTTTATCTTTTATGCCGTTTTCTTTAAGAAGCAACCAGTAAGCATCGCTTGTGGTGGCAAAACCGTTTGGAATATTTACACCCTTTGGGGTTAGGTTTTGGTACATCTCTCCAAGCGAAGCATTTTTACCGCCGACGATAGGAACATCACCTATACTAAGTTCATTGAAAAAGCGTATGTATTGCATAAGAAGAACCTCTCTGATATGAAAAAGTTATTCGTATATACTATCATAAAAATCGGTCTTACGAGTGATTGCCCTCTTTTTTTACAAAATGACACTCAGTAGTCGAATATGGACACATTTTTGATATGCTCATCTCAAACTGTTCCTCTTTTATGCCGTCTTGCTTGCGGTCATAATGTCGCATTGCGGCACGAAAAGCTGTAAGAACCATATTTGCACTGTCTTGATGTTCGGTTGAGATGCGTTCAACCTGTTCGCCCTCAGGCTTGCTTGTATCAACTTTTGGAGCAGGAATGGATGCGTAACTCTCTTTTAATTCATTCTCAAGCGCCGAAGTTGTCTCCAACGCATTTGCTATCTCGTCGCCTTTTATCATTTCGGTAAAAAGTGAGCCGAGTGTTGTTGTATCTTGCGTGCCGTTTGTGCCGAATTTTACATCAGTTATAAACTTCTCATCTCTTTTGATGTACATAATGACATAACTTTTTGTAGCGTGGTCTATGCCTACTCCTACGCAATCTGCATCTTCAAATTTCCCGTAGTTTTCAGGCTGCATAAGATGTTTGCCGATTTCTGCTTGCAGCTCTTTATCTTCACTCATTTTACTCTCCAAGTTTTTCTATACTTACACCGTTATCTTTAATGAATTTTGAGATTACTTCAGAGTGCGTATGTTCATAAGGTTTTAAGTACACAATGCGTTTTATGCCGCTTGCGATTAAGTTTTTACTGCATTCGCTACACGGTTCAAGCGTGACATAGATAGTCGCACTCTCAACACTAATCCCTTTTCTTGCCGCCCAAATGATTGCATTCATTTCCGCGTGTATCTCATAAGTTTTTGACCATTCGTGGTGCTCTGCGGTGTACTCTCCGCTCCAGTGGTCACAGCAGTTTATATATCCTGCCGGAGTGCCGTTATAGCCCGTGCTAAGTATTCTTCCGTCTTTTACAATCACTGCACCTACTTGTTTAGAGACGCATTTTGAAGCCGTCGATATCTCTTGTGCAATTTTTATAAAATTTTCATCACTCAGCATCTATTTTACTTCTCTAATAACTTTAATCTCCGCATTTCCCTTAAGTCTTGCAAAGTAGTCACTTAGAACTTGCTCTCTCTTTCGTTCCATAATCAAATTGGCTATCTGATTTTTAAGACCCTCATAATTAGTCTCTTTTGGATTTTGAGTCTCTTTAAGGTAAAAGCTTACAAAAGAGCCGTTTGGTTCAGATATAATCGGAGTAAAACTGTTTATTTGTGTATTTTGAAGCAGTTTAGCCAGCTCCTGCGAAATTCTCTCATAAGGAAGTATCTGTTCTTCTACTTTTACATCGGTAGCGTTGTACATCGGAGAGGTTATCTTTTTCTGAAGAGCATCTTTGTTGTGTGAACTATATATCGTAGTTTTAAAAGCAGTCGGATGTGAAAAATCCTCTTTATGCAACTCAAAATACTCTTTTATCTCATCTTCTTTGGGTGGCTCAACAGATGAGTAAGCTATAGCGGAGTAGAGTTTTTGAGACAGGAGTTTCTCTTTTGTTTTTTCTTTAAACTCTGCAGAACTAAATCCGTTTGAGTTTCTCACCGCTTCATAAAACTCATCTATACCCATCTTGTTTGCAGCGGCTACTTTTTTGATATCATCGTAAACTTCACTGCTTGTCACGCTGATTTTTCTCTCGCTTATCTCTGCGGCTTCAAGTTTTTTTCTTATTAAAGAGTCGGTCGCAACCGTTGAATTGGCATTTAATGCACGCATCTCCTCTTTGACATCATAAAGAGTGATAACATCCCCTTTTACGATAACACTGACACCGTTAATAGGCTCTGCACATAGTAACGCACTAAAAATAAGAGGTAGTAATATTTTATACATTGAAAATCCTGTAAAATTTAAGAGAGGTATTTTACCCGCTTTTAACAAATGATAGCCTAAAATTCGACAACTATTTTATAAAGGCTTTTTATGATTGTTACTCGTTTTGCTCCAAGTCCTACCGGTTATCTGCATATCGGCGGTTTAAGAACGGCTCTTTTTTCATATCTTTGGGCTAGAAAGAACGGCGGTAAGTTTCTTCTTCGTATTGAAGATACCGACAAAGCTAGAAACTCACAAGAAGCTGCAGAGGCGATTGTAAAAGCGTTTCATTGGCTAGGTTTAGAGCATGACGGAGAGATAATCTACCAGTCGCAGAGAGATGATATTTACGCGGTTTATATCAAACAGCTTCTTGATGAGGGCAAAGCCTACAAATGCTATATGTCAAAAGAGGAGTTAACAGAGCTTAGAGAGACTCAAATGGCAAATAAAGAACGGACAAAATATGACGGTAAATATCGTGATTTTACAGGCACTCTGCCGGAGGGCATAGAGCCTGTTATCCGTATAAAAGCACCTCTTAGTGGTGAAATTTTAGTTCGTGACGGCGTAAAAGGCGATATCTCTTTTCAAGCTGAAGATATTTTGGATGATTTTGTTATTGCAAGAGGCGACGGTTCTCCGACTTATAACTTTGTCGTAGCGATTGATGACCACTTAATGGGTGTTACCGAGGTTATTCGCGGTGATGACCACCTCTCAAATACGCCAAAACAGATAGTGGTTTATGAAGCGCTCGGATTTGCCGTGCCGAAGTTTTACCATGTACCGATGATTCATAACCACGAGGGCAAAAAACTCTCTAAAAGAGACGGTGCGACTGATGTTATGGCATATAAAGAGATGGGCTATACTCCGCAAGCACTTCTGAATTTTCTGGTTCGTTTGGGATGGAGCCACGGAGATCAAGAAATTTTCTCAATGGATGAGATGATGGAATTTTTCAATCCAAAAAACATCAATAAATCAGCATCAATCTACAATACGGAAAAACTTGATTGGCTAAACTCTCACTATATCAAAAACACTCCAAATAGTGAGTTGGCAGAGATGCTTGAGCAGTACGGTTTGCTGTTGACTTCACATGACAAAAAAGAGATTTTACTTGATGCCCTAAAAGAGAGAGCAAAAACACTTAAAGAGATGGCACTGCTCGTAAACGAGATAATTATTGCTCCTTCTTCCTATGATGAAAAGGCAGCCGCAAAATCTCTAAAAGAGGAATCGTTGGAAATTTTAGAAAATTTCAAAGTAAAGGTAAGCACTTCAAGTGAGCTTCATCTGCCAAGTGACTACCACCACTTAATGCAAGAAGTTGTTGATGAAATGGGTATCGGTTTTGGTAAAATCGGTCAGCCCCTTCGCCTCGCACTTTTAGGAAAAATGAGCGGACCGGGACTTGACAGCGTAATGGCGATAATCGGTAAAGACGAAACGATTTCAAGGATAGATAACACAATAATAGCCCACCGTTAAACATAAATATGCAAAGATTATAATCTTTGCATAAGATGAAATTTCTGTATATCTATACGGATAAATCTCTATGCAGTTGTACATAATCATCAATATTTTCAAGCAATATATCTACCAGTTTCGGCTCAAAATGCTTACCTCTTTGCTCTTTGAAAAAGGCGATAGCATCTTCTGTTGACCATGGCTCTTTATATACCCGTTTGGAGAGCAGAACATCGAAAACATCGACAATCGCAACTATGCGCGCATAGATAGAAATCTCTTCGCCCCTTAGCCCTTGAGGATAACCGGTTCCGTCATATCTTTCATGATGTTCATAAGCAATAGCAGCCGCAGTTTTTAGTATCTCTCGTTTAGAATTTTTTAAAATGTTATATCCGAAAAGAGAGTGGGATTTAATATTATTAAATTCATCAGGCGTCAATATGTCCGGTTTATTTAAAACAGCATCGGCAATTCCGACTTTTCCTATGTCATGAAGAGGTGATGCTATCTCTATGAGTTTTACCTGCTCTTCGCTCAATCCGTACTCTTTTGCGATTATTGTGCTTAATATGGCAACCCGTTTGGTATGCTGACTTGTAGAGTTTGAACGAATCTCCTCTATTTTTCCTATCATTAGCATAGTCTCTTTTAGAGTTGATTCTATCTCTTCATTTAAAAGTTGAAGTTGTTTGTTCTTATATTTTAGCTCATTCTCTTTTTCTATAACGGTTCTGTTAAAATTATTTACGCTTAATGCGACATCCTCAAACTCTTTACTTTCATACTTATTGCTGTCTATATTTTTATGTAAAAAATAAGCATCTTTAGTTTCATCGATAATATTTAAAAGAGGTCTGCTTATATAACGCTCAATGACATGAAACATATTAAACACTACGGCTAATGCAAATAAAAGCAGAGCGGCAATAATCACATAACTGTTTTTTATGACAAAGTTCTGATATGCATCAATCTCCATCTCGATATCTACCGCGCCCAAAACAGTACCCTCTTTGACATGATGACACTGCAGACAGCTAGAATTTGCGATATAAGGAACAACCGATTTAACGCTGCTTTGCATATCTCTCCACTCTACATATACCTCTTTTTTTTCTAAAATGGCTCTAAGGTTATCGTTTAGTTTCTTTTCGGACAAGGTTGATTCGCCGTACTCTTTTATGACAGCATCCCCGCGAATAATTTTAATAGTTTTTATATCATGAACCGAAGATATTTCATCCAAGAAATAATCTCGTTTATCCATAATACCTGCTTTCATATGTGATGTAAGACCTGCTTGTATGATTTCTGAAATTGAATGGATTTTATTTTCTACTATAAACTGAAAAAAACTTCTATAACTTAAGAGAACTATAGAGACTATAACCAATGTAGCAACTATAGAAACCTGCAGTAAGCGGGTTACGGTAATTACTTTAATGCTTCTCTTTTGCACTCTTGTCCTTTTCTATAATTTTTTAGTTTTAATTATAGACTTCTTTAGCTTATCCGATTCTTTTATCATATTTGGTATACTTCCACTAAAGTTAGCATAGGTGCAGTAGACTTGGCAATTTTAACAGGAATAAAGAGTGAAACAGAAGATTTTGATTTTGCACGGCTGGGGCGGAAGCGATTTTCCTCACTGGCAGAGTTGGTTGGCAGGGGAGATTGCAAAAGATTACGGGTGTGTCAGTTTTTTAAAATTTAGCGATGTTGATTTTCCGCAAAAAGATGTGTGGATGAGCGAGCTAATCAAAGAGATTGAGGAGTTTAAACCCACTATAGTAGTGTGCCACTCCATCGCAAATATACTCTGGTTTCATATCTGCAATGAGATAAAACTGCCAGAGATAGAGAAGCTTTTTCTTGTAGTTCCGCCGAGTTTTAAGTGTGACATTAAAGAGCTGGAGAGTTTTTTCCCTTGTGAAATACCCTTAAAGCTTTATGCAAAAGAGTCTCTGCTTATAACATCGACAAATGATCCCTATATGACCGGGGATGAAGCGGCAGAACTTCAAAAAGCACTTAATATACCTATGAAAGTTTTAGAAAACGCAGGGCATATTAACTGGGTGAGTGGTTACGGCGAGTGGCAGTGGATGTTTGAAGAAATTAAAAATATCTCTAAAAACTAACTTTTATACGCCATGCTTGTGTCATTGAGATTGCCGCACTTGTGTCATTGAGATTGCCGCGCTTCGCTCGCAATGACAAGCGCGGCAATCTAGTTTAATATCAATAAATAGAAAAGAGTCTTATGATACAACTAATAAATATTTCAAAAAATTTCGGCAAACAAGAGCTTTTTAGCAATCTTAACTTCAAACTAAACTCCGGCAATAAAGTCGGTTTGGTCGGTAGAAACGGTAGCGGAAAGTCAACGCTTTTTAAACTCATACTCGGCGAAGAGACGCCGGATGTCGGTGAAATAGTTATCCCAAAAGGGTATAAGATAGGCGCACTTAAGCAGTACTTAGAGTTTAGCGAAAGCACGCTAAGAGAAGAGGCGGCACTTGCACTTGAAGAGGATATGAAGTACGATATCTACCGTGTAGAGAAGATTCTTTTTGGTTTGGGCTTTACGCATGAAGATTTGGATAAAAATCCGCTTTCTTTTTCAGGCGGTTATCAAATCCGTATTAACCTTGCAAAGCTTTTAGTAACCGAACCAAACTTACTGCTTTTGGATGAGCCGACAAACTATCTTGACATTCTTTCTCTTAGATGGTTAAAAAACTTTTTAAAAGCATTTGAGGGCGAAGTTATCATCATTACCCACGATAGAGATTTTATGGACGGGGTTACGACGCATACTATGGGGATTATCCGTAGAAACTTAAATATCATTCAGGGCGATACGCATAAATTTTACGACCAACTTAAAGCAAACGAAGAGCTTTATGAAAAGCAGAAGATTTCACAAGATAAAAAGGTAAAAGAGCTTGAGGATTTTATCGCCCGCAACAAAGCGCGTGCTTCAACTGCCGCTCTTGCACAATCAAAAGTAAAACAGCTTGAGAAGATGGATTTACTTGAAGATTTGGGATATGACTCAACACTTGAATTTGATTTTAACTACAAAGATACGCCTGCAAAAGTTTTACTTGATGTAAAAAATCTAAGTTTTGGCTACACGCCGGATAATATATTGTTTAAAAATATCTCTTTTGTGCTTGAAAAAGGTGAGAGACTCGGCATTATCGGAAAGAACGGTAAAGGTAAATCAACACTCTTAAATACCATTGCAGGGGAGCTAAAAGCAGTTGGCGGAGAAGTGCATATGCACACAACAACCGAATTTGCACACTTTGGACAGACAAATATCGCAAGATTGCACCCTAACAGTACGGTTTTAGATGAAATCCACTCTGCAAACACAAAACTCTCGGCGCAAAATATTCGCGGCATCGCGGGAGCTATGATGTTTAGCGGCGATAGTGCAGATAAAAAAGTTTCGCTTCTCTCAGGAGGCGAAAAAAGCCGCGTTATGCTTGGGCAGATTTTAGCACGCAATGTCAATCTTCTTTTTTTGGATGAGCCTACAAACCACTTAGATATGGACTCTATCGAGGCTTTAACCGTAGCAATCCAAAATTTTAAAGGCTCAGTCATTATCGTAACCCACTCCGAAGAGTTGCTTCGCCGTACCTGTGATAGACTTATCATCTTCACAAAAAACGGTGCAGAGTATTTTGACGGCGGTTATGATCTCTTCTTAGAAAAAATGGGCTGGGAAGAAGAGGAAGATGATTTTGTTAAACAAAAACCAAAAAACAGTTTTAAAGATAATAAAAAAACAAAAGCCGATTTAGTGAGAAACAAAAACAAGCTCGTTTCGCCTATAAAGAAAAAAATAGAAAAACTTGAAGCTTCTATCATAAAAAGCGAAGAGACGCTTGCATCGCATCAAAAAAAACTCCTTGAGGCTTCAAGCAAAGGAGACAGTTTTAAAATCATCGAGTTTTCAAAACTTGTGGCGATGGAGCAAAAAGAGGTAGAGAAGATGTTTGAACTCTTGGAGATTTTACAAAACGAATTTGACACGATATCGGAAGATTTTGATAAGAAAATAGAAGAGATTGGGGAGTAAAGTTTGACTGTCTAAATTTGGAGTTCTTTTAATGGAAGATACAAAAAACAGTACGAAATATTTTTTGTGGATGATTATTGCCATGCTTTTTTGGGGTGTTGCGTGGACGGCGGGCAAGGTTGCGGCGGAACATTCAACTGCCGAAGTTGCCGCATTTTGGCGTTATGCCATCTCTTTTATAAGCATAATCCCCGTCGTTTGGTTTTTAAAAACTCCTCTTAAAACGGATAAAATAGGTTTTTTATATATGCTTGGCGCGGGGGTGCTGACTTCGCTCTTTAACTATCTTTTTTTTGCGGGTCTTGCAAACGGTCAAGCGGGATACGGCGGTACGCTGGTAACATCTCTGGCTCCTATCATTACCTATATTTTATCCATACCTATATTAGGCACAAAAGTATCTCTTAGGCAGATAACGGCACTTTTTATAGGCATTTTAGGCGCTCTTACTCTTCTTCGCGTACCGTTTGACGGATTTGCGTTTTTAAATATGCAAAGTTCCTATTTTCTCGGATGTGCCGTAGTTTGGTCGCTTGTTACGGTGATTTCTCAAAAAGCCGCTAAAAGAGCAGATTTGATGTTTTATACTTTTGTTGTTTTCGGTATCACGGCTTTTATAAATATGCTTTTTGCTCTGCCTCATAGTCCGTTTGATTTCGGGGCGTACGATAGTATGTTTTGGATAACGATTATATTTATAGGGGTGATTCCCGGAACATTCAGCACTGCTCTTTATTTTGTCTCAGCCGGTAAAATCGGAGCGCATAAAACGGGTGTATTTATGTTTATAGTTCCCATCGGCGCGATTGTCTCAAGTTTGATGGTGTATGATGAAGCATTGGCTCTCTCGACAATAATCGGATGTCTGTTAGCGTTTGTGGCAGTATTTCTCTTTAATATGAGAAGAACCTCTAAAGTTTCAATATATAAACTTTAATCAAAACAAAAAGTAGTAGTATGTTAAATCATAGTTATCTAACATAAGGTTATCGATGTTAAAAAAGTATTATTATCAGTTTTTTTTATTGGCTTTAGCTTTTGTACTCTTTTATAATAATGATTATAAGGTCATCATAGTCGGTATCGCTATATTTTTTGTAGGTATGCTTTTTATGGAGGAGGGTTTTAAGCTATTTAACAGCGGATTATTGGAAAAAGTTTTACAAGTAAGTACAAACACTATCCCGAAAGCCATAGGAACAGGTGCTATAGCAACAGCTATCACACAAAGTTCATCTTTGATTTCTATAATAATTATCTCATTTTTAAGTGCAGAGCTTATCACTCTAAGCGGTGCCGTGGGTGTAATATTTGGCTCAAATGTTGGCTCAACTACGACAGCATGGATAATCTCCTCTTTAGGTGTAAAAATAGATATAGCGACTTATGCGATGCCTTTGATTGTTTTTGGAGTGGCATTTAAATTTTCAAACAACAAAAATTATCAGGGAATCGGAAAAATAGTGCTAGGACTGGGATTTATTCTTCTGGGTATTGATTATATGAAAGACGGATTTGAAGGTTTAGAGAGCAGATTTGATTTGTCAAAATTTGCGGTTGAGGGCTATTTCGGCGCTTTGGTTTATGTATCGCTTGGAGTCGTAGCAACTGTTATTATGCACTCTAGTGCCGCAACAATGGCGCTTATCATAACAGCACTTGCGACAAATCAAATTATCTATATAAATGCGGTTGAACTCGTCATCGGAGCAAATATAGGCAAGACGATTACTGCTATCTTAGGGTCTATAGCATCAAATGCAAACGGAAAAAGAGTAGCGCTCTCACATTTTATTTTTAATGCCGCAACAGCCGTTATTGCAATAATTTTCTTGTATCAATTAAGCGATTTCGTAATATTTTTAGCTTCAAAAATAGGTATAGCAGATAATAATTACGGTATGAAACTAGCACTTTATCATACTATTTTTAATATTCTTGGAGTTATATTAATCTCTCCTTTTACGCATCAGCTTGTAAAATATCTTGAGACGCTCTTTTTGGAAGAGAATAAACTTACTCCAAAGCCGTTATATCTTGACAATGTAGTTATCAATGTGCCACATGCCGCAATAGAATCTATAAGAAAAGAGACCATTCATCTTTACGATAGTGCAATCGAAGCCATTTCACACTCAATGTTTTTACATCGACATGATTTTATTAAAAGTACGGACATAGCAAATGCCGTTAAAAATTCCGATATGAGCATAGATGAGGATATAAATGAGTCTTATGCAAACAAGATAAAATCACTCTACGGAGAGATAATTCACTATGCTACGCTCTCTCAGGAAAACATGAATGAAAATGATCAAGATAGAGTATATAACCTAAAACTTGCTTCAAGAGATATCGTAGAGGCTATGAAAAATATGCGGGATTTGCAAAAAAACATCTTCTACTACTCAAAATCAAGAAACTCATATATCCAAGATGAGTATAATAACTTACGGTTATATATAGCTAAGACTATAGATGCTATAGAAAAACTAAAAGAGCATGATGATGATTTGGATACTATATCTTCGCTTGAGATTTTAAAAGAGAATACTAAAGCGCTAGATGATATAAAAAACAGTCGAATCGATGCGCTTATAAGAGAAAATAAGATTGACTCAAAAATGGCGACATCTCTTATAAACGATAGTTCATTTGCGTATGATGTGACGCAAAAATTGATACAAGTTGCTACAATATTGTGGATAAAAGATATAGATATCAGAACTTTGGGAGCGAAGATATGAAGATAAACAAAGTGTTTAAGGGTATTGAGAAGCTATTTTTTAGTGAAGTTACAGATGAAAAAAAGCAGGAAAAATTAAAAGAAAAGCTTCTTAAAAAAATAGAACAGACAAAAGCAGAGATAAAAAATGCCGACAACGATGAAGAGACGCAAGACCTAAAAGCTAAACTCTACATACTAAAAAAGTTGCTTGAGAGAGTTTAGCGATTAATAGACTTTTCTAACCATCATTGCGAACGAAGTGAAGCAATCTAAAAAGAGGATTATGCAAAAAGAAGTCTAATTTACATCGAGTATAAAATACGCTCAATCGCTTCTAAAAGTTTTGCGTTATTAACTTCATTTGCACAGGCATAAGCAAGCGCGGCTCCCGCTCCCACTCCCTCTTTTGCTTCGCCCTCATCATACTTTTTGAGTATCGGTATGGTTGCACTTTCAAATGAAAAACTGGTATATACGGCATTGGGCTTATAACTTAAAAGAGATAAAATATGCGCAATATCCGAGTTTTTGTCATTTGCCACCCATGAAGTTGTTGCAAGAGTTATATTTTCATGTTTTACTCTCATCAAAACATCTTCTCTAAGTTTATCAGCCACCAAGAGACATGCCGCCATCTGCGTTCCGCCTGCTAAAACTATATGAAATCTTCTTGATGCGCTCATCAAAAAACCGGCACAAAAGATAAGCATATTATCACTCACGACGGAGAGCTTTTCAAAATTGCCCATCTCATCGTTTATCAGTGAGAGAGCTTTGTTTATAGTCTCGTTTCTTACACTGCTTGGCACATGTAAAAAGCTTGAAGAGAAGTCATCTTTGCAATCATATCCGAGTGCTAAGGCAGTTGCGGCTGCCGTTGTCGTTCCGCTTGGGGTTGATTCGCCTAAAATCAGATAATTTCCCTTTAACTCGTAACTCTCTCCTGCTGCCATTCCTTTTCTAAAAACGGCTTTTGCTTCTATGTTAGCGCCTGTTGCGATGGAGTCGGATGGCAATATGTCAAAGTTATGGCATATAGAGTTTTGAGGTATTGTCTCTAACCCTAAATCCAGAATCTCGGTTGCGCTAAAGGGTACCAAGTTATGTACCGCTCTTGTTATGATTGCCGGAGTCGGCACACCCGTAGGAGTTTCAGCGAGTTCGCCCAAAGAGTAAACTCTCTCATTTATGATAAACTCCGCATCAAGAGTTGGTGTCAGAGGAATCATCCCGGGGATCCCGGCTTGGGTTATTCCCTCAATCTCGCAAGTTTTCGTAACGGATGCCGCCAGCAAAAAGTCTGCTTTACCTTTAGGGAGCGAACTAAGCTCATTTGTAAATATATTATATGTTTTCAATTTTTATTCCTTTTTAAAATCAAACACTATAAAAGAGCCGTTTTCAACACTAATGTCAAATGCCTCTTCCAAAGTGATTTTTTTAACAATGCTCATTAAAACACGGATAACTCCCGCATGAGTTACGACTAAAATGTTCTCTTTATTTAACGACGGTAAAAAAAACAAAAAGAACTCTTCCACTCTTTTTATATACTCCGCATAAGGCTCGCCGTCAAGCGCTTCTATCCACTGCAAAAAATTTATATACTCTATTTCGTTTTGTGCGATAATCTCATCAAAACTAAGTCCTTCATGCTTTCCCCACGACTTCTCTCTTAGCCTATCCGAGAAAAAGGCATCTTTTGCATGGATAGAATATTTTAGTGTCTCTTTTGCACGCCTCAAATCTGAGCAAAAAACTGCGTCAAACTCCATTGCATCGAGCTCTTTTGCAACTTTTCTTGCCTGAATTTCTCCTATTTTAGACAAACCTATCTCATTATGCCCGTTATAACAATTTTTATAGCTCTCATCCACTTCAGCGTGGCGAACCAAGGTTACTCTCATACCAAGCCAAAGAGTAGAAGATTTAAAAGAATGAGTTCGCTAACTTCAATAGTAAAACCGTAGATATCACCCGTAAATCCGCCGTATCTTTTGATGAAAAAGCTTTTTATAACAAACAAAACTAACAAAGCACTAACAAGCAGAAGCAGTTTGTTATAAAATAGAACTGCTAAAAATGAGTAAAAAAGCGCAATAAGCATTTGCGGTTTTGTAAGTTCTTCTTTTGCCAAAGTTCCCATACCGTTTTGGCTTATATATGGGTAGAAGTAGATTGCCAAAACAGCGTTTAGTCTTGAGAGAAGCAACACAAGAGGCAGAAGATAAAAAGCCCCAAAATGAGCCAAGGTTGAGGCTTTTAAAATCAAAAACGAAACACTTATTATCATTCCCATTCCGCCGACATGTGAGTCTTTCATAACCTCCAAGGCTCTGGCTTTTGGAGCGTATAAACCGTCTACGGTATCGCTAAAACCATCAAGATGAAGCGCACCCGTGAGCAAAATCCAAAGCGCAAAGATGATAACGCCAAGATGAGTTGAGGCAATATACGGACTTAAAAGAGAGTAAATACCCCATAAAATAGCGCCTAAAATAAAACCCACAAGCGGGTAGAACATAACGGCATAACCGTTGATGCCTTTATAAAAATTGTGGATTTTAAAAAAAGGAACAGTTGTTAACATAGACATTGCGAGGGCTAAACCTTTAAAAATATCTCTCATTTTATCCTCACGGGTATACCTGCAATCGTGTGGTAAACCTCGTCACATCTGCTTGCAATGAGTTGAGAGAGTTTTCCGCTGATATCTATAAACTCCCTAGCAAGGGCATTATCGGGAATGATTCCGCACCCTACATCATTTAGAACAAAAACTATACTTTTATCAAGCGCTAAAACAGCCTCTAACTCTCTTTTCATATCAAGAAAAGCGTAACCGTGATATAGCATATTGTTTATCCATATACTAACACATTCGATTAAAATGGTGCTGTTTTGTTTTAAAATCATTTCATAGAGTTTTAGAGGCTCTTCTATGGTTTCAAACTCTTCGCTTCTTTGAAGCTTATGCTCATCGACTCTACGCCGCATCTCCTCATCCATAAACTCGCTAGTTGCAAGATAGATAGGTTTTAAAGCTGAATTTTTAAGCGTGTATATTTCAGCATTTAGTGATTTCCCGCTTTTAGTGCCGCCAATAAAGAGTGCTTTTTTAGTTTTCATTTTGAAATTTTATCCAATGAAACAAAAAAATGAGGTTTTTTAAGAGAGATTTGTGTTTGTAAAAAAGGGGGAAACTCCATCCGTCAGGCGGATGGAGTACAAAGTTAAAGATTTTTACTAATCTTAGTAAAGGTCTTGACTTGGGTGGTTAGGTTTGCTAGCTTCTGTGTTGCTACCGTTGTTTGTATCGTAAGTTACGATGTTGTCTGCTTGAAGAGCACCTAATGTAAGAGCGATTAATAAAATGATGTTTTTCATCTTGTTTCCTTTG
>CAYHRD010000031.1:0-15392 GCA_964358925.1 uncultured Sulfurimonas sp. | reverse complement strand
ATTGCGAGCTTCTTTAGAAGCGCGGCAATCTAAAAACATAATTATTCAGAGAGTTCAATTAAAAAAGATGTTATACGAGGATTAAAAATGGCAAAAGAGTACTCATTTGATATAAGCGCAAAGATAGATATGCAAAATTTTAAAAATGCTATAAATTCCGTGGATAAGGAAGTTGCTAATCGTTACGATTTTAAGGGCACAACCTATGAAGTTGATTTTAAAGAGAAAGATAAGTTGTTAGTGTTAGTGGCATCAAGCGATAACAAACTAGATGCTCTAAAAGACATAGTTATAACAAAACTCTTAAAACAAGACCTCTCTTCAAAAGTTTTAGAAGAGCAAAAAATAGAAAATGCAAGCGGCAACACAAGAAAAGCGACCTATAAAGTGGTGGACTATATAGAATCAAAAGAGGCTAAGAAGATAGTAGCTGAGATTAAAAATCTAAAACTCAAAGTTGCGGCACAAATAGAGGGCGATTCTATACGAGTAAAAGGGGCAAAATTAGATGATTTACAAAAAGTAATCGCTACTATCCGCTCTATGGACTGGGAAGCGCCTTTAGTTTTTGAAAATATGAGATAGGGAATATTTATATGTCAAAATTATCTATTTCCGATGCTGCAGAGCAACTGGGCGTATCAAGAGAGGCGATTCATAACCGTATCAGAAGAGGCTCTCTTCAGAGCGTGGTTGAAAACGGTATAAAGCTTGTTATCGTCGGCGATGAAAAGAGTACTCAAACAGCATCAAGAAAAATAGATAATAAAAAATCAACAAATCATACGGATGAGAGATATTATAAATTTTTAGAAGAACAGAATGTAAAACTTCAGCATAAAGTAGAAACTCTTGAGGGCGAAACAAGAACTCTAAGGGATCAAAAAGAGCGGATGCTTATAGAAGAGAGAATAAAAATTGAGAAGATTTATAAAGAAAAAGATGAACAGTTAAAAAATATAATCAACGCAATCTCTTCAAAATTTATGTTAAGCAGTGCAAAAAATGAGTTGCATGCTCAAGATGAGCTTGTTGAAGCAGAAATAGAAGAAAAAATCGATGAAGAATCTCTAGAAAGTAGAAGGCTGATATCTCTAAATAAGTATTTAAAAAGCAGAGATTTTTCAAAGAAAAAAATCTCAAAGATGAAAGAGAAGTTTCAAGAGCAAGCAAAAGAAGATTCTCGAATTATAACAATAGGTAAAAAATATTATATAGATTTACAAAAGTATGACTATAGCGATTTGATGTAATGCTATATTAACAGTGTTCTATTCTATTTCTGCCATTATGTTTAGCCGAGTAGAGCTTTTGATCAGCCGCACCGATATAGTCGTCTAAAAAGTGCTGCCTGTAGTTGATTTGCGGAGTAACCTCCACAAAACCTATACTTACACTATGTTGAACAGCTTTGTTGTCAATCTCTAAAAAGTTATCATAAAAATCTTTGCGGATTTTTTCTAAAACCGACAAACCTCTCTCTTTGCCGATAGCAGGAAGCATGATTACGAACTCTTCCCCGCCGTATCTAATTATGATATCGGAGTTACGAATATTTTTTTTCACGATTTCTACAAAATGGATTAAAACTCTGTCTCCAAAAAGATGTCCGTAAGTGTCGTTTATGGTTTTAAAATTATCCAAATCACACATAGCCAGAATAAACGGGTTGCTTGTAGCCATAGATAATTCATATTGATTTTTAAATATATTTTTTAAACTATGTCTGTTTAGCGCATTTGTCAGAGAGTCTTTTATAACTCTGTTGTTCATCAAAATATTATCGATTAGTGCAAGTTCGGTTCCGATACTCAAAGATAACATCTCGCACTTTTCAAGATAGGTAATAATTACGCGATCTTCTTGCGTAGAGATGTTTGAGCGAATTTTTTTGGCAAAAAGATGTAGAGTGTTGTGCATATTTACGATAGTGTCATACTTTGAATTGTTTTGAATAATTCTTTTCCCATCATCATGCAGCCATGTCCCAAATTTACACATTGTTGAGTCTAGCTCCGGAAAATTATCGATATTTTTATTATTAATGCAATCAGCAAGGTTTGATAGCCACACTAAGTGAGATTCATAGTGAGCTAAAATATTTTTTTCCATTAAATCAGAGAGCGAAGATATACGGATATTGTTTGTTAGTTTCAGATTGCTTGCATACTCTTGCAGATATACAGACGCTACTTTGTTGTAAATATTGTTAAACAGTTGAAAAAGGTCTGCAAAGTTTGAGTTCATGGAATTTTTATCAATTCTATTGATTAAAACATTTTTTAGATTATTTATCTCATTTGCTATGATAATGTAGTGTGTATCTGAAGATATTTGATGTTTTGCAAGTAGTTCAAATTGCTCTAGAAGTTGTTCCTCTTCAAATTTGCCACAGATAGTTTTGATAATATTTTTGTAATACATTACATGGAGTTGTAAATTTTCGTCATCTTTGTCTAGTGGAAAATAGGTAGTATACTTATCTATAAATTCTTCTAAAATATTTTCTGCATCTTTAAATAATTTTGAAAAATCATATACCATAATTTTGCCGCCTTGTAATAAAGTACAAATAAATTTTATCATAAAGATTTGATTGTATCAAAATATCACTTTAAACCTACTTTTACAAAAGTATTACTTAGATTAAGCCTTGGAAGTGTAAAATTGCACCTCCACAATGGACAGTTGGGAGAGTGGTTTAATCTAGTCGCCTGGAACGCGGCCGTAGCGAAAGTTACCGAGGGTTCAAATCCCTCACTGTCCACCACCTTAAAATCAATCATCTAAAAATTATGCTAAAAATTATGTAATATAAATCTATTTTTATAGTATGATACAATATCGTATAGTGCTTCATAATCTAGTAGAAAATATTTTAAAGGGTGTAGAGTGAGTATTAAATATAAAATATTTATTCCTATTTTACTTATGGTTTTTTCAATAATTTCTTTAATAGGTTACTTCAATATCCAAAATACAAAGAAAAATATTGTAAAACTTTCTATTGAACACTTGCACTCATTGGGATATGTTGCAAAAGAAAGAATAAACCAGTATCTAAAACAAACAGAAGAACAAATCACTTCATTTAATAGTCGTGTACTATTAAAAAAAACTCTTGAAGACCATATAGATGAGCCAACAAAAGAGATATCTAGTATACTTAACGCAATCGTAAGATCTTCATATACAAATAAAGGAATAATAAAAGATATTATTATTTTAGATACAAACGCTAAGATTGTTGCCTCGATAAGCGACAGTACAATTGACAATAGTTTCTCTTTAGAAATGTTTAATAAATCAAAAAATGGGGTATATTCACATTTAAGCTTTATGGATAACAGTAAAATTCCGACATTGTGCATAGGGGCACCGATGTTTAATAACAATATATTTGTCGGCGTAAGTATATTTAAAATAAAAATTGATTATTTAAATGAAATATTACTGCAAAGAATCGGACTTGGTGAAACCGGAGAGTCGTTAATAGGTACATATGATAAAAATAATAATGTTGTTCTTTTTTCACAATTAAAATATTCAGAATCAGTATTAGTACTATCACCTTCCCAATCCAAGCAAGCAATTCCTATGAGACTCGCACTTGAAAATAAAGTTAATAAAATAGAAAATGGACTAGATTACAGAAATGTCCCTGTTATTTCATCAATGCATTACTATGAACCTTTAAAAATAGGTATAGTAGTAAAAAAAGATATTCAAGAAATCATGGAGCCAATCAATAAATTAATAGGAGAATTAATAATAATTTCTATAATTGGATTTATTGCATCTGTTATTATAAGTTTTATAATTGCAAGATATATTACTGTTGCACTCAATAGAATAGTAAATATTGCTTCAAGTATATCCGAAGGAAATATTCATAAACGAATTGAAGTTTTTACAGATGATGAACTTGGGGTATTGTCTCATTCTATTAATAAAATGGCAGATTCACTTGTAAATATAAATTTAACACTTGAAGATAAAGTTCACGAACAAACAATTGAACTCGAAAATACCAATATTCAATTGGAAAATATATTTAATATCACTCCTAATATAACATTGCTTACAGATAGCAAAACTCTTTTAAAAGTAAATCGTGAATTTTATAACTTTACCGGATATGCAACTTTAGAAGATTTTTTAAACGATTATAATTGCATTTGTGATATGTTTGTTGAGAGAGAGGGTTATTTAAAACCCATAGTAGATGGTATATCTTGGGTTAAATATATTGTTTTAAATAAAGAGAGAGTTCATAAAGCCGTAATAGAAAAAGATGGCGAAGAGTATTTATTTCTTGTAAATGCAACAGAATATTATGAAAAGGATAAAGTATATTTTATTATAGTTTTTGAAAATATTACAGAACTTCAAAAAGTAGCTTACACAGATCACTTAACAAAGCTTATGAATCGTGTTAGAATTGATGAAATGCTTGAAAGATGTACCAATAGTTATAAGCGATATAAAAATATTTACTCAATAATATTGCTTGATATAGATCACTTTAAATTAGTTAATGATACCTATGGGCATTTGGTAGGAGATGATATTTTAAAGCATATAGCAATAATATTAAGTGAAAATACAAGAAATGTTGATTTAGTCGGCAGATGGGGTGGAGAAGAATTTTTAATCATCTCAAGAGAAACAGATATAAATGGAGCTTTTGTGTTAGCTGAAAAAATCAGAAAAAATATTGAATCATATAAATTTGAAATAGCAACCCATCAAACAATAAGCATGGGTATTGCTCAAATAAAAGATAATGAAACTATTGATGAACTTTTAAAAAGAGCGGATGATGCTCTTTATGAAGCAAAAGAAGGTGGAAGAAATAGAGTTGTAATTTCCTAAATAACTTCTCACTTTACATAGATAATGCTCTTTACTTTTTTACATATAGGTAGTTATACTAATAAATTTAGCGCTAATTGTTAAATCCTTTTGGTTACAATAATATATGGCAAAGAAAAATAAGAAAAATTCAAAAATAAACCAAAAAATAAAACACTACTTTGACGATGACCCGTTTGATGTAGGGGTTGCAAGGGTGAGTTCGCAGACACTAAGCGAGCTTTTTACGACTCTGGGCATATATGATATCGACCAAAGCAAGGATATGCTTGTAAAAACTGCAAGAATGATGTGGAGTGAGGCGGATAATGATTTTCGCGCAGACATTTTAAAGTTTTTTACGCATGAGGGCAAAATCTACAAATCTACGACTCCAAAAGAGTCAAATCCCGATAGAGAAGATAAGATAGATATGCTCATAGGCGAGTTGGATGTTAGCCACGAAGAGGCTGTACTGCTTCATGATGCATTTGCTGATGTGAGAAGCAAAAAAATTACCATCGAGAAGATGGAGTCTAAGCTTCGCCACATTCGGTATAACCTAAAAAAAGAGCGGATTCAAAAGAGAGTTGACGGTGTTTTTGATATTGACGACTCTTTGGAGTTTAACGCCTCTCTTCATTATGTTCTTTACGGGCAAAACTTTCATAAGATACTCACGCTAAACACAAAAGCGTATGAGTATGACTACTTACAAGAGAATGATGAAGAGTTGCTTATAAAAGAGATATTGGAAGAAAAAGAGCGCTCCGTAGAGAAAAAACAGCAAGAAATAGAGAATTTTATAAAAAACTTACCGGATCCTCATCCGTACCTAACCCAAAAAGAGTTAGTAAGCGCGCTTCGTGCCTCGCCGCCAAAAACAAAGGTTTCATATCCGCTTTTAAAAGAGAGTATTCTTTTGAGTATTCTCTCCGGAGAGCTTGGCGAAATTGAACTTGAGCTTCACGATGAGGAGCTTTTGATTCTCATGGAGCAGGGTTTTAAACTTCCGCATGTAAACAGAGTTCAAAACTATACACTAGAACTTCATATAGAGCTAAACTCGCTATTAGAGGATATTTGGAAAGGAAACAAGCTTGATTTTAGCGAAGTGATAACTGAGTCTAAAAAAGAGCATGAAGAGCAGTTTTTAAGTGATTTGGCATCTTTAGTTGAGGAGTGCGGCTCTTATGCCGCGCTACTTCATCTAAGCCGTGAGGCACTACACGCTAAAGTTTATGAAGTATTGCTTGAGCTGTTGCCGACATCACTAAATATCTCGCCGAAAATTGCACGAAAAACCGTTAAAAGATTTATACACTCTATCCAAGATGAGATAGTTAAAAAGCAGAGGTATACCTTACTTGCGCGAACCATAAGAGATTTTAAAAATCTTTTTCCGCTTGCAAGAGATATGCGAAGAAAACTCACTCTCCACATAGGACCTACAAACAGCGGAAAAACATATCAGGCTATGCAAAAGCTAAAAAGTGCCGACACTGGGTACTATTTGGCACCGCTTAGACTATTGGCGTTAGAGGGTTATGAGGATTTAAGGGACAGCGGTATAAACGCATCTTTGATTACGGGCGAGGAGCAGATTTTAGATGAAGATGCAACTCACATAAGTTCGACTATCGAGATGGTAAATTTTGATGTCGATGTAGATGTCTGCGTAATCGATGAAGTTCAGATGCTAGACGACCGTGACCGCGGTTGGGCATGGGCAAATGCCATCATCGGCGCACCTGCAAAAGAGATTATAATGACCGGCTCACCGAATGCAAAAGAGGCTATTGTCGCACTTGCCGCGTATTTAGGCGAAGAGCTGGAGATAATAGAGTTTGAGAGAAAAAATCCGCTTACTCTTTTGGAATCTCCGATACATGAAAAAGATGTAGAAGAGAGTACGGCAATCATTGCTTTTACCAGAAAAGATGTTTTGAAATTAAAACAAACATTCTCCAAATATTTTAGCGTTAGCGTTGTTTACGGAAATCTCTCTCCCGAGGTCAGACGCGAAGAGGCAAGAAGATTTAGAAGCGGCGAGACACAGATTTTGGTTGCAACGGATGCCATAGCTATGGGGATGAATCTACCCATCAAAACCATACTCTTCTCAAAAGCCGAAAAGTTTGACGGTGTAAATGACAGAAGCCTGCTGCCGAGCGAAATTCATCAGATTTCAGGTCGCGCGGGAAGATACGGTTTGCACGAAAAAGGGTATGTCGGAGCTTTAAGCGGTGATGTTTTGAGCATAATAAAAAAGAATTTTCACAAAGAAGCAAAAACTATAACCATCCCTTTTAAAGTAATGGCAAATCTCGATCACATCAAGCTTGTGGGAAGCATACTAGAAGAGAAGTCGCTACATGAGATTTTAAAGTTCTTCGTAAAAAATATGGAGTTTGACGGTCCGTTTATGGCAACAAACTTAGATGATATGCTTGAAGCTTCTATTTTAGTTGACGGTTATGATTTGGATTTAACTACAAAGTACCATCTGGCATGTGCGCCGCTGACTCTAAAATCCCCATATATCACTGCAGCTTATGAGAGTTACTTGATGGCGTTAGAGAAAAAAATGCCCGTAACATACACAACTCCGCCGCTCATCGGAAGCTATGCGCAAACAACCGACGAACTGCTCCGCGCCGAAGATATGGTAAAGGAGATTTCACTCTATCTCTGGCTAAGTTATAGATTTGGCGACTACTTCGTAGATGCGCAAAGGGCAAGAGCATCAAGAGGGATTTTAAACAAATTTATAGAAAATTCACTTCAACAGAGCCAGCTTGCAACAAAATGCAGAATGTGCGCCGCACCGCTCCCGCCAAACTCGCCCTACGGCATTTGTCAGGCATGTTTTAAGAAAAACTATACAGGGCGCGGGGTGAGTAATAGAGGATATAGAGGTAAACCAAACGCCTAGCTCTTAAGTTGCACCATTTAAAAATAAATGGCAGGAGAAAAAAATGAATTTTGCCGAGTTAGATGCCTATTTGCTCTCAAAAAAGGGAGCTACATTTGATTACCCTTTTGATAAAATAGTGCGAGTATATCGCGTTGCCCATAAAATGTTTGCACTTACGGCAGATGAAAAACCAGCATGGCAATTTTTGGAAATTATATTCAGGCTATTAATAAAAAATATAATAAGATACAATGCTTATTAATTAAATATCAGCGGGAATTAATATTAATAAATAAAGGATGGATAATGAAGATAGTTTTTTTTAATCACAAGGGAGGCGTTAGTAAAACAACCACAGCATATAACATCGGTTGGATGCTTGGACTTCTTGGTAAGCAAGTGTTATTGGTTGATGCTGATCCACAATGTAATTTATCAGAATTAGTATTAGGTGAAAAGTTTGATGAATACTATACTGATGAATCAACAAAGGAACATAATATTAAAGATGGAGTAAAAATGGCTTTTGGTGGTAAACCAATACCCATTCAAGCAGTAGATTGTTATTCACATGAACGAAATAAAAATGTATATTTATTGGCTGGACATGCAAACTTAAGTGAGTACGATGCTTCCTTAAGTTTAGCTCAAAATTCAAATAATGCAATAAGTGCTTTACAAAATTTACCTGGAGCTTTTAACGAATTAATTAATAAAACATCAGAAAAATATAATATTGATTTTATTTTGATTGACCTGAACCCTGGTCTAAGTGCGATTAATCAAAATCTATTTGTGTTAAGTGATGCATTTTTAATTCCAACAAATCCAGACCCATTTTCTATTATGGCTTTAGAAACATTAGCTATAGTTTTACCAAAATGGGTAGATTGGGCGGATCGAATGAAAGATTTATTTGCTGAAGCTGCATATCCACTTTCTGATAGTCGTCCAAAGTTTATTGGAGGTTTAATACAAAGATTTAACATTAGAAATGGAAAGGCTGCTAAACCTTATCGGGAAAATATACAAGAAATTCAAAGTATTATGCAAAACAAACTTTTTGAGTCATTTCAAAAAGCAAATATGTTGTTTGACAGTGCAACATATGCAACCGCATTAATTCCTAGTAATTTTTGTTTAGCAGAAATTCCTGATTTTCAAGGACTTTTACCAAAAGCACATGAGGCAGGTGTGCCAGTATTTGCTATTACGGATGATGAAATTCATGAATCAGGGCAAGTTAAAATTGATATGAGTGCGAAACGCGACCGTTTTTATAAAGAATTCGAGACTATTGCAAATCAGCTGATTTTGGTAAAAGATAATGCAGAGAATAAATGATGCGTTTAATGAACAAATAAAATCATGCAAAGAATTGTATGCCGTTTATGATCACTTAAAAAATACTCTAGCATTTCCTCAAGATTTGTCCGATTTGCTTAGAGCACAAGTTGTTTATGCTGTTAGTGCATTAGATAAATTGGTGCATGAACTCGTTAAAAAAGGAATGATAGAAATTTTTAATGGTGAACGACCAAAGACAAACAAGTTTTCTACATTTGGAATTTCACTAAATACATTGATGAAAATACAGGAGATTGCGTCTATTGAAATGCCTCAATCTGTTGAGGAAACGGCAATATATTGGTTTGAACAAGAAATTATTTTAAAACATAAAATTCTGAGTTTTCAAGATCCTGATAAAATATCTGATGCTTTGAGTTTCATTTGGATAGAAGAACATAAATGGCATAAAATCCATTCAAAGATAACTCAACCAATTGGTTTTTTGCCCCAAATGATAGAAAAAGATATGAAAACATATCTAAAAAATATTGTAATACGTCGTAATCAAATTGTTCACGAATCTGATTACAACATTTTTTCCAATACAAAAAATACAATTAATGAAAATGAAACTAAAAATATTGTTGAGTTTATTCAGGTACTTGGAAAAAGTATATATGAATATGTAAATAATCAAAGTTTGTTGAACTAAATTTGATAAACAAAAGAATTTTTATTGCTCCAAATTTTTGGCATATAGAAATTAGAAGATAGTTGCATGACAAATTACAATACTTTTTTTTACTCTTCATTATTCTTGCTAGTATATTTGTAATAATTTGATTTTTAGAGTGTATTAATGAGAGATAAGGAAAAAGAGAATGAATAACTCAAACCTCACTAATCAGCCACAAAATGTACCGAATTTTGTCATTTTCAAAATTGATAGTTCAAAAGTAAATATTGATGTTGTATTTGTCGATGAAACTTTGTGGCTAACACAAAAACAACTTGCCGAGCTTTTTGAAGTCAATGTTCCTGCTGTATCAAAACACCTGAAAAACATATTTGAAACTGGTGAGCTAGAAGAAAACTCAGTTGTTTCCAAAATGGAAATAACTGCAACAGACGGCAAAAAATACAAAACCAATTTTTATAACCTTAAAGCCATCACTGCCGTAGGGTATCGTGTCAATTCTCATAGAGCAACACAGTTTAGAAAATGGGCTACGGAGATCTTGCATGAGTTCATCATCAAAGGCTTTGCAATGGATGATGAACGGCTAAAAAGTGTTCAGCATTTTGGAAAAGATTATTTTGATGAGCAGTTAGAGCGTATTAGAGAGATACGAGCAAGCGAGAGAAGGTTTTATCAAAAAATAACCGACATTTACGCCCTTAGCGCCGACTATGATAATGATGCGCAGATAACAAAACAGTTTTACGCAACCGTACAAAATAAAATGCATTGGGCGATTTGCGGTAAAACCGCAGCCCAAATCATTTACTCTGAGGCAGATGCTCAAAAAATATATATGGGGCTTAAAACTTGGAAAAATGCACCTGATGGGAAAATACTTAAATCAGATGTTGTAATAGCAAAAAACTATCTCAATACGGAGCATATCGAACAATTAAATCGTATCGTATCGGCATATTTAGATCTGGCTGAAAATAGAGCATTGCATGGTATTGTGATGAATATGAAAGATTGGCTGGTATTTTTAGATAAGTTCTTGGCACTCTCGGACTATCCCATCTTACTTGATAACGGTAAAATATCGGCTCTTGAAGCAAGACTCAAAGCAGAGGCAGAATATGAAAAATATAGAGTTATTCAAGATAGAGAATATTTAAGTGATTTTGACAAACAACTTTTAGAATTGCAATGCAAAAGATAGGAGATGTAGAAATGATAAGCTTTGAAAATTTTGTTTTTAAAAATATTGGTAAATGCTAGTCAACCACAAATTTTTAAACTCTTATCCGCTTGTGGGTAAAAAGATACTTATCATCGGTACTTTTAACCCCGATGTGCCGTGCAATAAAGCAGAGTTTTTTTACGGCAGGGCTAAAAACTATTTTTGGGATCTGCTTCCATCCGTGTTTGCCAAAGAGAGCCTCAAAGGTGATGTGCAAAAGCAAAAAGAGTTTTTAGAAACATATGATATCGAACTAAGCGATTTGATACTTTCTGTCAATATGAATGAAACCGATATCTGTAACTACGGTGATGACAAACTAAAAGATGTCAAAGGGTACAATACGGACAATATTTTAGAGATTTTGAAAAAAGGCAAGACAAAAGAGGTCTATTTTACGAGAAAATCATTTGATAAAAGTGTGGAAAATATAAAAACCGAGATATATAAAATCAAAGATTTTTGTGATAAAAACAGCATAAGATTCAGATTTTTACCGACGCCTGCACGCTTCTTAACTGAAAAAAAGCGTCAAGAGTGGCAAGAGTGTTTTAACTCCCGACCCTTTTTATAAATGCTTTTATGCTCTCGCCGTCATTTTGAACTATTAGAGTAAAGTCATACTCGATGCCTTTAATCTCCGCGCCTTTAGAGATAGTATCCAGTTTTTTTAGCATGATTTGTGCATTTTTTACGGTATCGACAAGATAGATGAGTAAAAAAGCATCGTCACTCCAGCGAATCAGCATATCATCTTGGCGGGTAATGTTTTTAAAACGAGTTGCCAAAGCCTTTAGAGCGCTCTCATCATCTCTAATACTAGAGCCGTCTTTTTTACTCACTTGAATTAAAACCGCACTCATTATCTTTTCATTGAAAACGGCTGCATCTTGGTAGCTTTGTGCTATTTGCAAAAAGTAATTTCTGGCATAGGCACCGCTTTTTGCATCAATATTAGCACGGTTTTCAATCATAATGCGCTTAATCAAAGTTTGTGTTATATCCGTAAAAACGACAATAATATAATCCTCTACTTTATTGATTCCAACGGAAAAAGCGTGCGGTTCATAGTTTGGCGTCATCATACTTACAACCCTCTCAATCTCCGGCAGCTCTAAGACGGCATCAAACCAACTACCGTTCTCTCCAATTTTATCGGCATGAAAATAAGAGGGATGCGGAACAAAATTGCTAACAAACGAGCCAAATTCCGATTTGTACTGCTCCAAAGACGATACTGAAAAAAATTCTTTAAAAGTTCTGTTTGCCAAAATAGGCTCATCATTATAAAAAATAATAATTAAATCTTTTTGAGAATCTACGACACTCTGAATAATGGCTAAGCTAACATCTTTTTTCACAAACTGCTCCTACATGGCTTTAATTTTAAATACTTAGCAACTTTGATTCCACTCATCTATCTTGCTTTTTATATCTAAATGTGTCAGGTAGAGTCTCAAATCAAACTCTACCTGATGGTAGGAGGGCTGCATATATAGGCAGAGATTGTAAAATGCTTTGTTATGCTCTTTTTCTCTAAAGTGCGCTAACTCATGCACTACTATCATCTCTAAAAACTCTTGCGGTACGCTTTTAAACATTGAAGCTATGCGAATCTCATTTTTGCTTTTGAGCTTTGAGCCTTGCACTCTTGAGATAAAATGGTGAGTACCCAAAGCGTTGTGAATAACATTTATCTTGCCGTCATAAAGAACTTTACTTAAATTCGGCGCGTTTTTCATATGAGAATTTTTTAGTTCATTCACATAGGTAAAAAGCGCTTTGTCTGTTTTTACGGTATGCGGATTTGGATATCTGTTTTTTAGGTGCTGGGCTAATTTATCTTGTTTTATTAGCTCTAACACCTGTTTTTTTGTCGCCTCTGAATAGTGTTGCAGATATTTTAAAGAATCCAAACCGAAAACTTCTTCCCTTTGATTTTCCCGTTTTTTAGCTTCTCGTGAGCCTCATCTATTTTAGAGGCTTCGATGGCTACATAACTCTGTTTGTCGTAGATATCTATCTTTCCGATAGAACTCCCGCTAAGTCCTGCTTCACCGGTTAATGCACCAAGTAAATCTCCTGCACGGACTTTATCTTTTTTCCCGCCCTCAATAACTAGCGTGATATTTTGCGGTTTCATCTCAAAACCGTTTACAACTTTTAGAGCCTCGGCATCTTCAAAAAGACGGTTCTCGTTTTTGTACTCATCGGCTTTGTCCGCTTCATACGGACTTATAAGAGTAAATGCCAAACCTTCCATGCCGGCTCTTGCCGTTCTGCCTATGCGGTGAGTATAAGTCTCTTCGGAGTGAGGCAGGTCATAGTTTATAACCATAGATAGCTCTTTTATGTCAAGCCCGCGTGCCGCAACATCTGTTGCTACTAACACTGGGCAGCTTTTGTTAGCAAACTGAACTAACACATCGTTCCTCTCATACTGCTCCAAATCACCGTGAATAGCGAGTGCGTCAATCCTATTTTTTTGCAAAGTGTCCGCTATTTCTTGCACTTCTGCTTTTGTGTTAGCAAACACAATAACATTTTCTGGTTTAAAATTGCTCAAAATATTTATAACAGTTTTTAGCTTCCCTGAGTTTTGCACTTCGTAAAATCGTTCTGTTATTTTGTTGGCAACTTCCGTTGATGTCGTTTTTACATTTAGCGCATCTCTTTGTATAGAAGCACTGATAGATAAAATCTCATCCGTGTAAGTAGCAGAGAAAAGGAGCGTTTGTCTTGTATTTGGAACAAACGCCAAAACCTCATTTATCTCTTCGCTAAAACCCATATCTAACATTCTGTCTGCTTCGTCAAGCACGAGCATATCGACATCTTCAAGAGAAAGTGTCTCTTTTTTGAGATGTTTTAAAATCCGCCCCGGTGTTCCGACAATGATGTGTGCGCCGTGACGAAGCGAGCCGAGTTGCGGACCAAAAGCAGTTCCGCCGCAAAGAGTTAAAATCTTTATGTTGTGTGAAAATCTGGCAAGCATACGGAGCTCTTTTGCTACCTGATCTGCAAGTTCACGAGTCGGACAGAGTATGAGTGACTGGACTCTGAACTTTTTAACTTGAAGTTTATGAAGCAGACCTATGCCAAATGCGGCTGTTTTACCGCTTCCCGTTTTTGCCTGAGCGATTACATCTCTGCCCTCAAGTATAAACGGCAAGCTTTCGGCTTGAATCGGTGTCATCTCTTTATAACCTATTTCACCAAGGTTATGAAGCATCTCTTTACTAAGAGGAAGGTTTGAAAAGTCTTTATTATTCATTAGTATATCTCCTTTACTCGTCCGACTTCACGACTCATAAGGCGAACTTTAATGCCGTGAGGATGCGTCGCAGATGAGGTTAAAATGTCGCGGACTATTCCATGTGTAAGCCGTCCGCTTGCCTGATCTTCTTTGAGTACAATCGCCACATTTATACCGCTTTTTATATTTGCTCTTTTTGTGCCGCCCATCTTTTGTCCTCTAAATCATATATGTAATTATAGCTATGGCTCTCTTAATGCCCGCCCATCACTTTTTTATTTTCCATTTTTGGAATGATAAACTGTGGCGTAATGAAAAAAACTAGAAAATGCATAAAATGTTTCTTACAATATTGTAGTAATAAATTATAAAGAGGTTTAAAATGAAAAAAATTCGATTTATATCGTTGGTTACTTTTGCTTTTTTACTTATAGGATGTGGTGGTGCAATCCCTTTTCCTGCACCAGAGCATGTCTATTATAATAAAGTTATTTTAGAAGACAATCTTAATGGAACCGTAAATTTAATAGGAGTTAGTGCAAAAAAAGGCGCTAGTGGGGATTTAATGCTTCGTGAAGGTTGCAATGTTTTTTGTAATGTGAAATCATCGGCAGAAGTTTGTGTTATTGATAATGACAATGACCAAAGCTTTGATCATATAATATGGAAACATTACCGAGATCAAAATAATAAAATGGATAAATTAGATAATCCAGTTAGGTATAAAGTGGTGTATGAATTTGAAGAAGCTATAAAAAAAGCAAGAGCAAATGGTATGCCTATTTTAATAACAGCCAAAGGTGAAACTAGACCAAATAGTGCAGGTGGAGTTGATACTTATATCAACTTTGTTAATATTTCTAATAAGAATATTAAATATGTTGATGTAGGGTTTATTCCATTCAATGGAGTCAACGAGAAAGTATCGTCTAGTATTGGCAATCAATCATTAAAATTATTAAGATTTACAGGACCATTAGAACAGGATAAACATTCGAGAGCATATTGGAAAAATGTTTGGTATAACAATTCTATAAAATGTAGTCACATTGTTAGTGTTAAAGTAATTTATATGGATGATAGCAACCAAATAATAGATGAATCAGAAATAAAAAATTTGATGTATCGACCAATAGAAAATTCTTGTAAAATT
>CAYHRD010000030.1:0-15409 GCA_964358925.1 uncultured Sulfurimonas sp. | reverse complement strand
AACTCTGCTATATAAAATCTTCTGCCTCGCAAGAGGCAAGCTTTTCTAAAGAAACTTCGTTTTGTGCCTTAGCGGCTAGCGTAGCCAAGCGGAGCTTAGCTCCGTTGGCGTTCAAAAAAAATTAAAATGACAAGCTCCACTTAAAAAAACAGTTATTTTTACCGTTTTGCATCTGAGCGCCTAGCGTAAACGAGTTACGCTCACTCAATGTGTAATTTATACTCGGCGATACAAAACGCAAATTTTTATCTTCAAAACTCTCTATATAAAGCAGTGAAGCATCTAAAAACAGATTGAAACTGTATGAGAGAGTTGCTCCAGTGTAAAAATTTGAGTGAACTAAATTTGATAAAATATCCGAATTAAGATTAAAGAGTACCTCATCATAAGAGAATTTTTTTGAGCTATATAGCGTTTCGACTACCAAAGTTATCCCGTTTTTAAAACCGTACTCCGCCCCTAAGATTCCTTGAAAAAACTCCTCTTCGTACTCTTGGTTATCTAAATGCAAAAGATTGCTTCTTATGTATCCCGCTTCGCTTCTAAGTTCTATTCCCGTATTTGCCAGATTACCCTCTATCTCGTAGCCGACCATCTTGGTATCCTTAGAATTTACAATGTTTATGGCAACATCTGCAAAATTTAAAAAGCCTTTGTACTGCCCTGCGTACTTAAAATTGTGTTCTCTGTTTTTAGCAGCGACAAACGAAATATGCGAAGTATCGTTTAAATGTCTGACATAAGAGAGTGCAGATACGCCAAAAGTCTCATCAGGCTCTATCGCGTAGATATTTTTCGCGTTAAATATATTTGTAGGCGTCCATATCCGCCCTACTCCCATAGATATATTTTGCAATCCGATTACGACTCTGTTTTTTGCATCTTCATAGCCTCCGTAAAGTCTATAGAGTTTTGCATAAGCCGCACCGTTGCCGTAATCTTTAAAATTTGTTTGTGTTTTAAACGGAGTGTCGGAGCGAGAATTTTTTAGATACTTAAATGAGTTTGAGTCCGTATAACTATCATCGTAGTAATTAACAGCGTCACCTATTGCGGTACCAAAATAGCCCACATTTACATAATTGGCATAAAATCTGGCTCTGTTATAGTTGTAGAGATAACTTCTGTTTTCGCTTTGAAGGATTGAATCCCCTGCAACGGTAATATTGGTATTTGTAAACTTATAATCAATATCCCCAAAGAGAGACTCCGCAAAAAAAAGCAGAAGAAAAAATACTCCCTTATTGCTTGTAATCATCTATAACCGCACCGTCATTGAGTGTTATAACCCTTCTAACGCTTCGCATAATCAACTCATCGTGTGAAGCAAACAAAATAGATACTCCCTCTTTTTCATTTAGCTCTCTCATCATATTCATAAGTATCTGTGAGTTGTTGGAGTCAAGGTTTGCAGTCGGCTCATCGGCTAAGATGATTTTAGGTTTTGCGGCAACCGCCCTTGCTACTGCCACTCTTTGCTGTTGCCCTCCGCTTAGAGTATTTGGAAGTGATTTTAACTTATCTTCTATCTTTAAAAGCGTTGCAACCTCTAAAACTCTTCTTCTTATCTCCTCATCGCTAAAGCCGCGAAGCCTCATAATAAAACCGATATTCTCTTCAACGCTCAAAACCGGAACCAAGTTATATGCCTGAAAAACAAACCCTAACTCATTAAGCCTTAGCGTTGTACGCGCATCTTCTTCCAATGAACTTATCTCTTTGCTATCGAGATATATTTTACCGCTATCACAGCTATCAAGCGCGCCTATTACATTTAGAAGCGTTGTCTTTCCGCAGCCCGATGCTCCGCTAAAGAGTGTAAACTCTCCCTCTTCTATGGTTAGATTTATATCGCGAAGTGCATGAACCTCTCTTGGCTCGCCTTTGAAAAAGTACTTATTTACACCTTGGAGTTTTATCATTTGTCAGCCTTGATTACTTCGATTGGATTTAGTTTTTTTATTTTTCTAAGCGGAATAACTATGCTAAAAAGCGACGCGGTTATAATTGCGGCAAAAGTGGTCGTAAAGTATGAAATTTTTATGGTGCCGTGTATAGTCGATTCATAACCCCACATCTCCAAAGCGTCAGAAAACGAGCTTAAATCAATCCCCTGATTTTTAAGATATATCAATATAACCGCTCCCAAAACCGCCCCGCTTAGATATCCTATGAGACCGACAAACAGAGCTTCAAACAATATCTGCAGTCTTATATATTTGTAGTGCATTCCGACACTTAGCATAATACCGAATTCACGGATTCTATCAAGGATTGAGACATACATAACGCCAAATATCCCCACAAAAACAACGCTCATAACTATAAAAAAAGTAACAGAGTTAAATATAACCATCAAATCCTGCATCTGCTTTATCATAGGTTGGAGTTCCAAAAAGCTTTTAACATCGAGATTTGGGTATTTTGCTTTAAGTTCGCCATATATCTTTTCATCTTTACTTTTAACGGCAATCTGCGTAGCTTCCGTTGAAGCAGTACCTAAAAACTTATGCAGTTGACCTATATCTATAAAAATGGCACTGTTATCAAGCGCGATGTTTGTCGTTTGAACAATTGCTCTAATATAGAGCGCTATAGAGTTTATCTCTCCGGAGCCGTCTTGAGTGGAAAAAATGACCTTCGAGCCGACACGAACTTTTAGTGTTTTTGCCAACTCTATTCCTATGATAGCGCCTTGCTTTTGCAAATCAACACTGCCCTCTTTTAAAAACTCGCTAAATTTTCCAAAACGCTCTTCCTCGTTTAAATCTATGCCGACAACCAAAGCAAAGGATGATTTTCTGGCGGTAGAGAGAAGCCCGTCTGCTCTTAGCCTCAAAGCAACCGCCTCTACTCCATCCATCTTTTGTATCTCAGCTTTTATCTCCTGCGCGTTTTTTACTCTATAGGTTAAATCTCTGTTTACCCTATAATCTTTTGCAAAAATGCTGATATCTCCGCTATCACTCCTTTTGTTTTTATCTACCATATTATTGACCATACCGTCATAAATACCTTGAATTCCAAGCATCATACTCATACTAACGGCAATCATAATTATGACAAGAAGCGTGCGGGAGAGCCTTATAAACGAGTTTTTCCAAGCCATTTTCAGTATAAGTTTATACATGTCTTGTCGCCTCAATGGGTTTAAATGAATTTATGTATATGTATGGATACAAAATGCTCAAAAAGTTCAGCATATATACAACTGTGACATTCCAAAAGATGGTAAAGATGTCAAAATTAAACGGTATCTCATCCGAAACTATTCCGTAATCTTTGTACACATCGGCTATTCCCTCGATTACGACGGGGTTTATATTGTAGTAGTAACAGATATAAGCAGCTATCGGCGTAGCTAAAATAACCGAAATAGTCGAAAGTATAAAAATCTCATAAAAGAGAAGCAAAAAGATATTTTTTTTAGAGAGTCCGATAGAGCGCAAAACTCCGAACTCTTTTATGCGAGAGCTGATATTTATAAAACCGTAAATCATAATGACAAAAAAGATTACTACAAGGAACAAAGAGAGGGAGATATATCCAAAAATAGCATCGATTTCCATCATTTCAACCATACTCTTCATAAGAGTTTTCCAAGTAAGAGATTCCAAATTTTCATCATCAAGAATTTTAACTATTTGGCTATTTACCATCTCTGCATCATCAATATTTTTTAACTTTATAGTTATATACGAAGCTTTATTATATCCATTCATCAACTCATCAAAATAGCTCCTTGAGACAAAAGAGGCACTAGAATCAAACTCAAACAAACCGGTTTTAAAAACTCCGCACAGCTTAAAGATGTCAGCCGCAAAAGAGTCGTCACTCGCACCCCCGACAAAAGCGACCTCATCGCCGATGCCAAGCTTTAATTTTTTAACTAACTCAGCACCCATATAGATACAATTCCCAGAGTTCTCATCTAAAAACCGACCCTCTTTAAGCGCCGACTCAAGAGAGCTTAAAACTCTCTCTTTATTTGGCTCTACCCCCGCAACCATAGAAGCCGCGGAGTACTCTTTGCTTGAGAGCAGACCGTAAGTTTCATACCTTGTGCTAAAAGCCTCAATCGCATCTATTTTTGCAAGTTTGTCCGTGATGGCTTTGGCATCTTGTATAAGATAGTCGTTACCGCCGACATCACGATAATCTTTAGAGTAAATCTCTATGGCACCCGTGTAAATTTTAAGTGAATTTTCAAGTATAGAGTTGTGTGAGCCGTCTTGCAGGGATATAAAAAGTATAAAAAGTATCGTCGATACAAAGGTCAAAACAGCGGTTGCAATAGAGCGACCTTTGTAAAAAAGAGTATTTTTAAGTGCGAGTTTAAACATCTCTTGGCATCCTACTTTGAAAACCTCTTCAGCGCACTTTTGGTGAAATACTCCTCGGAGATTTTCGTGTCATACTCAACCTCTTCTATAACCATTTCGGTATATCTGCCCTTTGCATCGCTTGATTCTACTCTCCAATAAGTCGGGATAAAATAGCTGCCTACTTTTTTTACATTCTCATATATAAAAAATCTTACCTCTTTGCCCTCTTCATCGTAAAAAATATCTTTATGGGAGGTGTAAGTCGCGGTGTCTATGTTTGTGATGATTTTGCCCCATACGACGGGAGCATTCTCTTTTGGCGTAAGGGAGATTGTTACTACGCTGCCCTCTCTTTTGATGATTTTTGGCTCATAATCCTCTACCATCGAACTCTGCTTTACCATATCATCGTTGGTTATATCGCTTCCCATCCACTTTTGAAGCATCATAGAGGGCGGGATTTTTATAACTCTCTCTATCTTTGGAATATATTGCCACATCTCCCTATCCAGACTTAAAAAGGTAATCCCATCATCTTTTGGAGGATATATAATCTTTACAAAACTTTTCTTTGTTCCTTGCGAGTAGCTCTGCACTTTCATAACCCGCTCATGCCCCATAGAGACTATCTTCATATTTAACTGCATATAGATACTTTTGCCTCTGAAATTTTCATCAAGTTTTTTTATAATCTCATGCGCTTCGTCCGCCCTCAAGTGTGCCGCAAAGATAAAAATAAGTAAAATAAATCTGCTCACAAAACAATCCTTGCTAGAATATAACCCATTCTACTATCTATTCTCTAAAGAACTTTTTAATAAAATTGTAAGCAATCTATAATTAAATCAAAAAACATTATGCTACAATTAATTACAATAAAATGAAGGATTTAATTATGTCAAAAAAAACAGTTGCAATAGGTTTAATAGCACTGCTGTTTACATCACTATCGGCTTACGACCTTAAGTCGAATATGTTGCTTCTTAATGCAGAGTTGAGTGAAGTTCAAAGAGCATTTATATCTAGCGATCAAGAGGGTGTGCAAAAATCGATCAAGCGTTTTGCGGAACATGCGCAAGATTTGCTTGGAAACAAAGAAAAGTTTTCGACAATGCTTCCTGCTAACAAAAAGCATAAAGCAAGCGAAGCCGTTATGAGTGCGCAAATCATAAGCCATAATGTTCAAATTATTTTAGATGCTATCGAAAACAAGCGCAATCAATCAGGCATAGTTCGCAGAGAGGAAGCTCAAAGAGCTTACACCTACATAGAACATGCTTGTTTTCGTTGTCATAATCTCGTTCGCGACGAATATTAGAATTCTTCTACCTCGGAAGAGGTAAGCTTTAGTGCCACAGCGGCTAGCGTAGCTAAATGGGCTTTGCTCATTTAGCGTGTAACTCTATTAAAAAAGCAGTTTATCTCCGGCAGTAACCTCCGCCTCAGCGCGAGGCGGTTTTGAAGTCTCGCTAAAATACTCTTTTTTACCGTTTATGGTAACTTCTCTAACCCCTTGGGGAACATCAAACTTTCTCTGAATCTGAGGGTATAGTTTTAATATATGCTGATAGTATAAAGCAAAAGCAGGTCCGGCTACTCTACCACCCGTCTCTATACTGTACATAGGGGTATTGTCATCGTTTCCAAACCAGACAACAGTCTGAATCGTCGGTGAATACCCCGCAAACCATGCATCTATATTGTTATTTGTAGTTCCGGTTTTCCCTGCAATCTCTATTCCCTCAACTTTGGCTTGTTTTCCAGTTCCTCTCTCTACGACATCTTTTAAAATCGTTGTCATAATATAGGCTTGTGTTTTTTCGGTAATAAAACGGGTTTTCTCTTTTTTCTCATAAATCGTAGCCGAACCCTTCTCTATATATCTTATCAAGTTCGGTTCAACCTGAATACCTGCATTTGCAAAAGAGGTATAGTATTTTGCCAAATCCAAAGGCGAGAGAGAGATAGTTCCAAGCGAAATTGACAAATCTTCAGGAACATTAGCGATGCCGAACTTTTTAAACTCTTTAAGAAGCTGGCTTAACCCTATATCGCTTACAAGATTGATAGTCGCTAGATTTCTTGAGTGAACAAGTGCTTCTCTAAGCGTTAAAATACCCTCGTAATTGTCTTCATAATTTTTCGGCTGCCACTTAACTTCTTCGCCGTCTTTTTCATAGGTGTATGTTTTAGCGATATCTACAAGCTCCGTTGCACCCGAATAACCCAAATCAATTGCGACCTGATATATAAACGGTTTAAATGCAGAACCCGGTTGGCGGCGACCTTGCGTTGCTCTGTTATATGAATTTTTCTTATAATCAACACTGCCTACAAGTGCTAAAATATCTCCCGTTTTTGAGTCCAATGAAACAAGCGCACCGTTTAAAAGTTTTGTCTTAGCTTCTAAAGTGGCTGCGTCGATTTTATACCCCTTCATTCTCTCTATAGACATATTGTAAGCTTTTTTTAGTGAGTTTTCTGCCGCCTCTTGAAGTTTTATATCTATCGTGGTATATATCTCATATCCGCCTGTTTTTATATCATGGATACCTAACTCTTCGGCTTTTCTTAAAATTTCATCTACTACAAACGGAGCGCTGTTTTGCGTCAGTGTATCGTCAAAAACTTTCGGTTTTTCCAAAAGAGCGCGATTGTGCGCCTCTTCATCTATCCAGCCAAGAGAATACATTCTTGATACTACGCGATTTGCTCTGCCCATAGATATTTCATAATTTTTAGTCGGTGTGTAAGTGCTAGGCGCCTTTGGCAAACCTACAAGTATAGCCATCTCTTTTAATGTCAACTCGGATAATTTTTTATGAAAATAACCGTCCGCCGCCGTTTTTATCCCGAAATATCCATGACCGAAATATATCTCGTTTAAGTATCTCTCTAGTATCTCTTCTTTAGTTAGTGCCGCTTCCACTATCATAGAGTAAATAACCTCTTGCACTTTTCTTTCTAGCTTTTTTTCTCTGCTTAAGAGTCTGTTTTTTACTAGCTGTTGCGTAATCGTACTTGCACCCTCAACCATTTTTCCGGCTTGAACATCTTTTATAATTGCCCTAAAAATAGCATCTACATTTATACCCGTATGTTCAAAAAAAGTGGTATCTTCTATCGCTAAAAGTGCTTCTATGACTTTTGGCGGAATCTCATTAAAAGGGGCAAAATATCTATGTTCTTTATCAAAAATATTTGCAATTTTTTCACCGTTTTTGTCATAAAATCTTGTTGTAACCGGCGGTTTATAATCAGTCAATGATGATATGTCATATCTATATTCACTCAGAAAATATCCTACCACCAAAAATGGGGATACTACTCCAATTAAAACGACAGTCAAAAATATTTTTTTTATAATTTTCATATTCTAAATTTCCTATTTGCAAAATTTGCATCAATTAAAATTTTTGTATACTCGGCAATCGGATTTTGCAACACGCTATCCATTTTTCCGCTCTCTACTACTTGTCCGTTTTTTATAACACAAATATCTTCACATAAAATCTTTGCGGAAGAGATATCATGCGTCACAAAAAGTATCTTAAATCCAAACTCTTTTTGAAGAGTTTTTAAAAGAGTCAAAATCACTACTCTCATTTCGGGGTCAAGTGCCGTTGTCGGCTCATCAAGCAAAATAAGCTTTGGCTCATGACTAAGCGCCATAGCGATTACTACTCTTTGGAGTTGCCCGCCTGAGAGTTCCGGCGGAAATCTCTCTAAAAGCTCCGCATCCAATCCAACTTGCGCAAAAAGTTTTTCAACTTTTTGCAGCGGAATAAAAAACTGCTTTTTTATTTTTGTAAGCGGAGAGAGTGCTGTAAAAGGGTTTTGAGGCACAAATGCCAAAGTATCTCCGGCAATAAACTCAAAACTATTTTCACACTCCAAATCTAATTCCATATTGCGAGGCAACATTCCAAGAAGTGCCTTGATAGTCAAACTTTTACCGCTTCCGCTCTGCCCTACTAGAGCCAGTGAGGAAGGGATGCTAAACCCTATATCCACCAAACTTTTTTTGTCTATTGTTATATGCAGCTTTGTGACATTCATTTTTTTATTTTAGCTAAATTTATACACAACTCTCTTAACTTCTCGCAACTATTGCCTACTCTTGCTATCAATCTTATGATTGCACGCTCGACAGTAGGCTGTCTTATACCGCCTACGGCATAACCCAAGCTCTTCAACTCATCACGAATTTTTATAACTTTTTCATTATCGTTTATAACAATCGGAACTATTAAGCCGTCAATCTTAATACCTAGCTCCTCATAAACTATCTCTTGTCTTTTTTTTATCTCTTGCTTTAACGACTCTCTGTTTTCTAATATATACCTAAGGGCGTTATGTGCCAAAAGAGTATCGTATAGAGAGAGCGAAGTTGCATAGATAATAGGCTTTGCACGGTTTATAAGATACTCTATAATATGCGAAGATGCCAAGATAAAAGCACCGAAACTCCCATACGCTTTGCCAAGCGTTCCCATTTTGATATAGTTTGGTTTTATCGCTATATCATAATAATCAAATACTCCCATAAGCTTTTTGCCGATGACTCCGCTGCTGTGAGCCTCATCCACTATCAAAATTGCATCATACCTGTCGCAAATCTCAAACACATCTTTAGAGACCAAATCGCCGTCCATCGAGTAGATTCCCTCAACCGCAACTATTTTTCTATTTGCGTTTGATGCTTTTAATGACTCTTCTAACTCGCTCATATCGTTATGAGTAAAAAATTTAACATCCATACCGTTTAATCTACTTGCCAATACTCCCGAAGCATGGTACTTCTCATCCATAAAAAGAGTATCTCCCCGTCTTACAAGAGACTCAATTAACGCTATGTTTGCATTAAATCCGCTCCCCAAAATCACCCCGTCAAGAAAGCCGTTTGCTTCGCACAAAGCTGTTTCAAAATCTTTATGAATCTGATGATATCCGTTTACCAAAAGTGAAGCTTTTGAACTGTGCAGCGGCATATCCGACAAAACTTTGCATGTCGCCTCATGCAACTCTTTATTATGAGCAAGTCCGAGATAATCATTGGATGCAAAATCTAAGATACTGTTATCAACAACCTCTCTGGTTCTATATCGTTTTGATCTCTTTAGAGCCTCAAGCTCTTTTGTATAGTACATTACAAAAATCTCTTTAATATTTCTATATTTAACCCCATAGCCGTACTTTCATGCCCTTTTACGCTTTTAATGTACCTTTTGCAAAAACCCTCAACCATACACGCACCTGCTTTTCCGCGCCAATCTCCGCCATGAAGATATTTCTCTACATCATCTAAATCAAAAGCATCAAAAATATAGTCTGTCTTAGAAATATCAATAATTTTCATATTTTTTGATTGAAAAATCATACATGTAATTATGCTTGTAATGCTTTGGCTTTGGGTAAGTAAAATCTCTCTCGCCTCTTCTAGCGTTTTTGCTTTTCTGAGTATTTTACCGCCTGCGGTAACGACTGTATCGGCAACCAAAAGCGGATAATCCCCGCACCCGAATGCTTTAATGTTTGCTTCAAACTTTCCGAGCGTAGCGATGTAGACAAAATTTTTAGGAGACGAAGCAACTATATTATCTTCATCAAAATCAACACTCTCTTGGATAAATTCAATGCCGGCACTTTTAAGAAGCCCTGCACGGGTCGGCGAAGATGAAGCAAGCCTTATCACTATAAATTACTTGAGAGATAAGTTCCAAAAAATATTGCCGTTAATCCGAGTCCTATATTTAGCGGCACCATAATTTTTCCGATAAGCTCAAGCTGATTTTTTGCACCGACCATATCGCCCTTTTTCAAAAGCATCTCGCCCCTGTTTCTTAAATAAATCATAATCATTAGGTTAAGAAACATAACACTCCAGATAACCTCTTTAAAATATGAGTAGACGGAAAAATCACTCTCTGAGAGTCCATAGCCCTTTACCATAAAAATAGCAGTTACCATTAGGGTAATTACAAAGGGAAGAACTATATAGAAGAGCCGCTTAAGCGCATACGCAATATGTTCTAACCGTTTTTGCGGCGATTCGATTTTTAGAAACGATTGATGCGCGGCATAACGCATCGCAATCATTCCACCAACCCAAATCACACCGCTTATTACATGTAAAAAAACAATGATAACCTTATTCTCCAGAAAAAACTCTTGCATTTTAAACCTCCGTCTTGTCACAAAGTTTGTTATATACTGACTTTACGCACTTTTAGTGCGTAAAGTCAATTATATATTTATTGTAAGAAGCCTATTTTACGAAAGAGCTTTTACTATAAAGTTCATCGCCTCAACTTTTGCTTCTGCAAGTTTTGAGATATCCTTACCGCCTGCTTGTGCGAAATCTGCTCTTCCGCCGCCGCCGCCGCCAAGAAGCGGAGCTATATGTTTAATCCAATCTCCTGCTTTAGCCTCTGCATCTTTTACACCCGCAGCCATCATAACTTTGTCGTCTTTTACTTGAAATAGTATAGCACAAAGTTTATCATGTTGATTTTTAAGCTCGTCTATCTTCTCTTTAATGTCACCGCTTAAAAGCTCATCGACAACAACGCTTACACCGTTAATTTGCTCTACTTTTATATCTGCTTTTACGCTGTTTTGAGCAGCATGAAGCTCTGTTTTTAGCTCTGCTATATTTGATTTAAGTCTGCTTATGCCAGCCATAACATCTAAGTTTTTAACCTCAGACTGAATCTCTTTGATTAACACTCTTTGTTCTGTAAAATGCTCATATGCCGCATGTCCGCAAACCGCTTCTATGCGTCGTACTCCGGCACTAACACCGCTCTCTTTTGTTATAATAAACGAGCCGATAACCGCCGTGTTATTTACATGCACGCCGCCGCAAAACTCGACACTCAAATCGCCGAAACTTACAACGCGTACTTCATCTCCGTACTTCTCGCCAAACTGAGCTTTTGCACCTGATTTTTTAGCCTCATCAATACTCATAACCTCTGTTTTACCGCCGAGAGCTCTTAAAATCTCATAATTTACTCTTGTCTCTATATCAACCAACTCTTCATGCGTAAGCGCTTTGGGATGCGAAAAGTCAAATCTTAGTCTTGTCGCTTCCACTAAAGAACCTGCTTGAGAGATATGATCTCCCAAAACATCAAATAAAACAGAATGAAGCAAATGAGTTGCAGAGTGATGTTTAGTTATCTCATTTCGTGAGATATCTACGATACTCTCAACACTATCTCCGACTTTTAGCTCTTTTTCTACCGAAATTTGCGATAGATTAAGTCCAAAGAATTTTTTAGTGTCAAGCACTTTTGCAAAACCCTCAAGCTCTCCGCTGTCTCCGCACTGCCCGCCGCTTTGAGCATAAAATGGCGTAACATCTAAAAACACCCAGCCGTTTGAACCCTCACTAAGATTATCCGTATGATGATAGCTCTCATCTAAAAGTGCTAAAACTTTACTTTTTTGTTTCGTGCTCTCATATCCCACAAAACTGTTTTCGCCGAATTTCTCTAAAAGCTCTTTAAAATCTCCGTGAACGGCATCGTCTCCGCTGCCCTTCCAAGCAGCTTTTGCACGAATGCGCTGCTCTTGCATCAACTCTTGGAATTTAGCAGAGTCTAGTTTTAAATCTTTCTCTCTTAACATATCTTCGGTTAAGTCAAGCGGAAAACCGAAAGTATCATAAAGTTTAAACGCGACTTCTCCACTGAAAACTTCTTTTGTATTTTTTAGCTCTTCATTAAAAAGCTCGATTCCCGATGCGATAGTTTTGAAAAATCTCGCCTCTTCAAGCTCTATCTGCTCTTTTACCGCATTTGATTTTGTAGCTAAATAGTCATACTCTTTGCCCATAATTGCTACAACACTATCTACAAGTTTGTACATAAAAGGTTCGCTAAACCCTAAAAGATATCCGTGTCTAACGGCTCTTCTTAAGATACGACGAAGAACATAACCGCGTCCCTCGTTTGAGAAGTTTACTCCTTGAGCAAGTAAAAAGAGAACCGTTCTTATATGGTCGGCTATAACACGATAAGATGCTCCGGTTGCATAAACATACTCTTGATTAAGCATCTCCTCAACTTTTTTGATTATCGGCATAAAAAGCGATGAAGAGTAGTTGCTTGTTACGCCCTCGCTAATTGCTACAACGCGTTCCAGTCCCATACCTGTGTCGATTGAGGGTTTTGGAAGAGGCGTAAGTTTGCCGTCGCTGCTTCTCTCATACTGCATAAATACAAGATTCCAAATCTCTAAAAATCTATCGCCGTCTCCGCCCATATAATCTTCAGGACCGCTGAAGCTCTCGGCACCTTGATCAAAAAAGATTTCGCTGCACGGTCCGCACGGTCCGGTGTCGCCCATCTGCCAGAAGTTATCTTTATCGCCCAGACGCATAATTCTATCTATACTTATATGTTTTTGCCAAAGCGCTTCAGCTTCATCATCGCTCTCGTGAACCGTAACCCAAAGCTTCTCTTTTGGAAATTTCAAAACTCCGGTAACAAATTCCCAAGCATAGTCAATTGCATCTTCTTTAAAGTAGTTACCGAAACTAAAGTTACCTAGCATCTCAAAAAAAGTGTGGTGTCTTGCAGTGTAGCCTACATTTTCCAAGTCGTTGTGTTTTCCGCCTGCACGGATACATGTCTGGCACGAGGTAGCTCGCGGGTTTTGCGGAACAGGAATCTCGCCCGTAAAAATAGACTTGAAAGGCACCATACCAGCATTGTTAAAAAGCAGTGAAGCATCATCCGGTACAAGCGGAGCACTTGCTACTCTATCGTGGTTTTTTGACTCAAAAAATCTTAAAAACTCTTCTCTAATATCCATAAGCGTATCTCTTATTATAAAATTGCGCGATTATATCTAAAAATCGCACTATTACTCTTTAAAAACACCTCTAACAAATTACAACGCTTTTAATTTCGCTCATCTCTTCGATAGCAAATCTTGGACCTTCTCTCCCGATTCCACTAAGTTTCACACCGCCGTATGGTTGAATGTCAAAACGCAAGGTAGGCATATCGTTTACAACCACCCCGCCCGCATCAAGCTCGCTGATTGCTCTTTTTGTAATATTCAAATCATTTGTAAAGATTGAAAATTGTAACCCATAAGGAGAGTTGTTTATCTTTGAGATTGCCTCATCAAAACTCTCAACTCTAATCAAAGAGACGATAGGAGCAAAAACCTCTTCACACACAATTGCCATATCATCGCGAACATCCGTCATTACACACGGATAAAAGACTCTTCCCTCTACCTGAGGAGCAAGCATCGGTACGGCACCCTCGCTTATTGCGCTCTCTACCCATCTCATCGCTCTTTGGCACGCTTCATCGTTAATGAGCGGCCCCATAAAAGTTTCATCGTTATATGGGGAACCGACAATAAGTTTTTTGCTCTCTTGCACCATTTTTGAAGCAAACTCATCATAAATTTTTGCATTTACATAGATTCGTTGAAGCGAGATACAAACCTGACCTGAGTTTATAAAAGCACCTATTGCGCATCTAACAGCTGCCAAATCTAAATCTGCACTCTCATCTATATATGTCGCCGCATTTCCGCCAAGTTCTAAAGCAACCTTTTTTATCCCTGCACTTTTTGCAATAATGCTACCTACGGTTACACTTCCTGTAAAACTTACCACTCTTGGTATATCACTAGTCACTAACGCACTTCCAACCTCTGCATCTCCGTAAACGACGCTTAGAGCATCCTTTATGGCATATTTACTCTCGATAAAAAGTTTTGCAAACTTATAAGCGGTTAGCGGAGCTTCCGGAGTAGGTTTTAACACGACTGCATTGCCGGCAACGAGCGCCGGAGCCAATTTGTGGGCTATTAAGTTAAGCGGAAAGTTAAATGGGGTAATCGCCACAACAACACCTGCAGGCTCTCTTACGAAATAGGAGATAGTTTTTTTTCCGCTATTCATGGCATCCGTATTTATAGTTTCACCGTGCATAGTACGCATTGTCTCGGCAGCAAGAGTGAGCGTCTCGATACATCTATCCACCTCAACTCTTGCAAATGTTATGGGTTTGCCTACCTCATCGGTTATGGTTTTTGCCATCTCTTCTTTAGACTCTCTTAGTTTTTGAGCAACATCCAAAAGCCAATTACATCTCTGCGCAATAGTTGTTTTTTTAGCCTCTTTTGAAGCCTCTTTTGCAATGTTCAAAGCTTTTTTTGCATCATCTTCATTACAAACCGCTACTTTTGAAACTATTCCGCTGCTATATGGGCTTACCCTCTCTTGATACTCATCTTTCATTACTTCAAACGAGCCAAAATACAGATTTGCTATCATAAAATTTCCTATTATATTTAAGATATTTTTTTATTTTTTACTTTATTAATTTTATGTTATTATATTACCAAAACAAACACTATCATGTAAGGAGAATGTTATGGAAACAACTCGCTATATATTTCAATCGCCTTATTATAACCAAATCCAAATAGGCAAACCGGAAGTTACAGGAAGCAAAGAAAAAGGTAGCGGTGATTCACAAATTATTCAATCTACTAACAAAGTAGCAAGTGATGCTGCGGTATTCAAAGCTTCACAAATAAAAGAGGTGACTCCAAGTGTAGATGGCAATTTAGATATTTATGCATAAAATAAAAATTTTACTTTCTATCTTTCTACTTTTTTCTACTCTTTATAGTGCGGAGCTAGCTTGGATAAACGATTATGATGCCGCACTCAAGCAAGCCGAAAAAGAAAAAAAAATGGTTTACCTCTTTATCGGTGCAGATAAGTGTATATGGTGCGATAGATTTAAAGATATGACACTTTCAAAAAAGCATATTATTGATAGGTTGAAACAGGAGTATGTCTTGCTCTATATGTCAAGAGATCAACACAAAATCCCAAGTAAATTTACGACTCAAGGCGTACCGAGACACTACTTTTTAAAAAGTGACGGTACGATTATCTATGAAGACAGAGGAAGCCGCGAGCCGGACGGATTTTTAAGCCTGATTGAAGAGGTAAGTTTAAAAAAGGGAAATTAAATAGTTATATTCTCCAAGTGCCAAATCTTTTGCGGCGTGACTATAATTGCATCATACATATAGTC
>CAYHRD010000029.1:0-15882 GCA_964358925.1 uncultured Sulfurimonas sp. | reverse complement strand
CCTATTCCTACTCCTCTTTCTTGTTCTTTGTAAAAACGATCAAATATTTTTTCCAGATGAGTGATACCATTTCCCGTATCTTTGATTGTTAATGTCTTAGTTAATGAATTAATCTTGATATCTACGGTTCCTTTCTTGGTATTATATTTTGATGCATTACTTAGTAGATTGTCTATTACGCGAATAAAAGCATCTTGATTTGTATTGATTTTGAAACTAGAGGATTGAATAGTAAAATGAATATCAGGGTAAAGTTTTTGTACCATCTCAACTCTTTTATAAACTACATCGCTGACTTCAAAAACCTCTATTTGTCTTTCATGTTCATCAAGATAATTTCGTAAATTATCACCAAGAGCGACTATGGCTTCGATACTTTGTTTGATACGATTGATTCTTTTTGCTTCTGCTTCACTAATAGATAACTGACTAACATTCAGTCTCAATGCTGATAAAGGAGTACCTAAATCGTGTAAAATATCTCTGCTAAACTCCTCAGTTAATCGTAAAGCACGACGCAATGGAGAAAGAGCATAGATAGAAAATAGTATAGACAAAATAGCACTAACTATCAACAAAAGTAAGTAGTATTCCAAAAGAGTTATTCTTATTTGATAAGCTAAATCTTCAAATTTGTTTTGTGAAAAACTTAGTTTAAGGGCATAGTTGTAATTTCTTGGGATAGAAAAAAGAGCATATCGTTCTTGTTCCGTCACTATGAGCTGATATAGTTTAGTTGATTGCAGTGGGACAAAATCAAAATCAAATTGGGTACATTTTAAGTCAAAACTACACAATTTCATTTTGGTAAACAACTCTGCCTCAATTTCTCGTTCTTGCTTTAGGTACTCAAAATAAACCAAAATACCTCCCAATAGAGCCAATGAAACAAAGAAAACCATAAAACTTTTAAGAAATGACTCCCGTTCAGCATATTTCAATGCGATACCCCACTCCTCGAATATTATGAATTTCCCAACCGGTAGTATGTTTGAGCTTGTTGATGGCAACTCTCAAAGCTGCATCGCTTGGGTGTTCCATCAAGTCAAATAAACTATCTTTGCTGAGTGTTCGACCGATATTTGAAATAAAAATACTTAAAAGTGGCAGTTGCACATCTCCCATAGAAAGGAGCTTGCCATCTCTTCTAACCTCTTGCTTTTTGGGACAATATGAAATACCTTCAAAACTAATAATATTCTGTATTTTTGCAAATTTAGCTCCAACTCTTACCAAAAGTTCTTCCGGAAAAAATGGTTTTTTGATGTAGTCATCAGCTCCTACTGCAAAACCTTTAGTGATAGCTACAATATCCGTCATAGCACTAATGAAAAGAGCGGGAGTTAAATCATCTGCTTCTCGCAAACTTTCAAGAAGCTCAAATCCATTGATTTTGGGAACATTTATATCAAAAATATACAAATCATACCTAGTATCGTATGTAGCTTTGGCAGCCTCTTCACCGTTTTTGACCCAATCTACACCATATTGTGCTTCTATGAGCATTTCGGATATGGTTTCACCAAGAATAAAATCATCTTCTAGTAACAATATCTTCATAATGCTTCTCTTTTAAAAATATTTTTTATTCTATGAAACCAAAACATAAAAAGCTATCTTCTTCCGCCAATACCGCCGCCAATTCCACGAGTACCTACCGTACCTCTATTTTGTACCATGCTATTTTGCAACGCTTGACGGTCTGCCGTAGACAATGATTGCGTTGCGGCTTGATTTGCGGCTCTGTATTGCTGTCCGCTACTTTGTAGTGCTTGACGCTCGACCGTACTCAAAGTCTGTACTTTTGATTGAATTGCACTTTGAAATGCCGATAGGTCTGATGACGGCACGGTAGCTCTTGCAGCTTGTAGTTCTGTTACGCTCATTGCAGTATAATCGGTTGCAAAAGCACCTATGCTCAAAAGAGCGATAAGAGTAATCTTTTTCATATATCCATTCCTTATAAGTTTAAAGTATATCCATTCATAACACCCCGGTCGCACTAAGTTGGATAGCAGCATTTTTACATAGATATGTTAGCAAAGTGTTAGCGATAGGTTCCAAATAGAAAGCCTCTTGCAAATTTCCCTATCAACTCTCTAATTTAAGTTATTTAGAAATTTAAAAGAAGCTCACTAATTTTTTCTTTAAATGGAATAAATATTGCTAGCTATAACAAACTCAAATGTTTAAAATATGAGTTGGAGGGGTAGCTTGAATTTTTTTGAAATCATTAACATTAGATTAAAAAAGATGTTACATCAGTTTAAAAAACATAGTTTAAGAGTCTAGTTTCGGTCATATCTTGACTTTTACTACGGCTTTGACGACTTTTACCTCATCTGTTGCTTTGATACACGGCATGTGGGCGTCTTGCGGGTAAAGAATAGCCACATCGCCGGCTTTAAGAACAATGGATGAAGCTTGTTTTGTATCTTCGTATTTGATTAAGTCTGCTTGTTCATTATAAGCTAAAGAGACAACCAAAAGAGTAGAGTTCGATACCTCTATAATCTCTTCCCCGCTAAGTATAAACTGCACATCGATATATTTTCTATGCGACTCAAAAAAACACTCTTCTCTATCTTTTGCATTATAGACCTGCTCTAATACAAAATTGCCGTCATCCAACTCTACTTTTTTGCAACTATCTAATGAGCAGCTCATAAGCCGTTTGCGTTCTATGCTGTTTTTATCAACCAATCTTTCAAGGTACTCAAAAGCTGCTGCAAATTTTTCCTGATTTGCTTGGATTTTTACAATTTCCAATGCTCCAAATAGTGCCATTAAACCGTCTCCGCTCTTATTTCCATCTCTCTTCTTTAACTATTACACTGTTTTCATTATCAATTATAGTAAGCTCACAATCGCTGATATTGCACTGCAACGCCATCGTTCTTTGCGCTAAAAGCTCTATCTCGCCTTCAATGTTAAGATAAACTACGGAGAGATTTTTAAATCGTTCAAGAGATTTTCCTACCTGCTTCCACCACGCCGAGGCACTGCCTTCTTGGTATGTGTAGATAATAACCCTCTCAGAACGCCCGCATGCTTTTCTAATGCGTTTTTCATCCGGCTGACCCAAATCTATCCAAAGTTTAATCTCGCCATCCAGAGCCTTTTGCCACAAGTCCGGCTCATCATCTTGTGAAATTCCTTTGCTAAAGAGCAGTTTCTCATCTGCATTTAGTATAAACGCCGCCAACCGTACCATTAGGCGTAAATCATTTTCTGAAGGATGTTTGGCTAAAGTAAAGTTATGCTCTGCGTAATAATTACGATCCATATCGGCAATGTTTAGTGAAGCTTTATAAATAGTTGCTTTAGCAGCCATTGTTCTCCTTGTATCGGTTCTTTTTATCTGATGTTACGCACTTTATGAGCAAAGCCCATAAAGTGGCAAGGACAAATGTCCCTACAACCCCCTAAAGCTACCCATATCTTTCGGATATGGGAGAAAAGTTGACACTTTACGCTCTTTTTGACAAAAGTGTGTAAGGTCAGTTTTTATAATTGAGAGTATACAACAATAGGAGCTATTATTCTATTTTTTTAGTAAAAATATGCGACAATAGTAGGCTAAATAAAATCAAATAAAAGTGAAGATTGATTATGAAATTACCTCATTACAAAAGAATAAAAACATCTCCTAAAAATAAAACTTTGGATTTAGACCCTAAAAAAGAAGTTAAAGATATGTTTATGAAATGGTTCAAAAAAAACAATAAAGTCGGTCAGATTATGACTAAACAAGATGTAGTTGAAAATGTCATAGCTAAGTTAGATGCGAAACAAAACGATGCTTTAGAGCAAGCTATGAATGAACTGAAGCGTAGTGGTTTGATTGAAACGAAAGAAGATGGAGTTACATTAGTATTGACTCAAAAAGGGGTTGATTTTATAAACAATTAAAAAGGATTTACATGTTAGCTTATTTTAAACAGATACAACCGGACATACTCGTATATAAAGAAAAACTGGACAAAAACAACATTACTATAGATAAAACAAATTTAATGTTTCTCAATCTGATTTTAAATATTTTAAACTTTTTAGGTACGGAGGATGCCGACAAACTTGATGAGCAGTGCGAATACAATATCCTTACTATGAGAAAAGAGTTTGAGGGTGTCATCCGCGGCGATGCCGTCAATGAAAAGGCTCAAGCGATTTTACTTACATTTTTTCTACGAATCGCAAAAGAGATGGAGATTAAATATAAAAAAATAGAAAATGAGAATCTTGAGAGACTTTATGCTCTTATGACCTCAAAAGATTTTAGATACCCAAGCTATATAAAAGATCAAAAAAACTTTGCTCTTGATAGTATGCCTGAGAATATAAAAAGAATGGAGTATCTAAAATAGGTTTAGATTATTCTATCGCTTCCGCCGTCAATTGCAACTTGAGCGCCGGTTGTTTTTGCAAATGGCGCTCCTGCCATCGCACATACCAACTCTGCAACATCGTTTGATTTTATCTCGGTTTTAAGAACATTGTTTGTTTTGTACTGAGTAACGCTCATATTGTAAGCTTTAGCACGATTAGCCAAAACTTCATCTGTCCAAATAGCCGTGTCAAATACAGCATGCGGGTGAAGTGTATTTACTCGCACTCCAAACTCTCCAAGCTCAAGCGCCGCAATGCGGGCTAGCTGAGTCTGTCCTGCTTTTGCAACAGAGTACGCCGCTGCACCTTTTCCCGGAGCAGGGAAGTTTTTAGAAGCAACCATAATTACCGTAGCATCAACGCCAAGCTTTAAAAATGGCGCCGTATATTTGAGGAGTTTTTGGTGTGAAGTAAGGTTTATATCCATGCTTCTTTGCCAATTCTCATCGCTTAAACTATCAAGATTTTCACTTGGCGTAAAGATGCCCGCATTGCTGACAACTATGTCGATTCCGCCAAAACTCTTAACCGCTCTTTCTACCGCATTTTGAATATCTTCGCTGCATGTCAAATCGCATTTCACACCTATAGCATCACTTTTTGCAAAGATTTTCTCAACTTCGCTGTTGATATCAAGTGCGACAATAGCCGCCCCTCTTGAGTTTAACATTTTTGCGATTGCAAGCCCTATTCCGCTTGCCGCTCCGGTTACAACGGCGACTTTTCCGCTAAACTCAGGCAATTTCCCGCCGCCTTTTAGCTTAGCCTGCTCCAGAGACCAGTACTCAACTTCAAAGATATGTTTTGCGCTTAAGGCTTTGTAACCGCCCAGTTTTTCGGCTTTTAAAATAGCCTCGTAGGTATGGTCGTTTATATCTTTTATGATATTTGCCTCTTTTGCATTTGAACCAAAAGAGAGAATTCCGTTGCCTTTTAATATTGCAAAATTCGGAGCAGGATTTAGAAGAGTCTCGTTTGTTTTATTATCCTCAAAATACTCTTTATACTTTTTTACATACTCTGCCAAATCAGCGTTAAAATCATCTCCTAAAATAGCTGGAATTCTCTTTGTTCTTATAACATGGTCAGGTGTCAGAGGTCCTCGCACTGCAATCTTCTCAACATCTTGCTTTGAAAAGTGCAGTGCCAAATCGCTCTCGTTTAAGATAGATATAGTCGCCGCACCTTTAAGATTTGAGACCTCTTTACGGATTTGTGCAAGTTTTAAAAGCTCAAAAGAGGCATCAGATTTTTCTACATGTAGAACTGCGCCCTTAGCCTCAAGATACCCCTCTGCTTTATCCATAAGCTCTATCGTCTTCTCGTAAGAGTTCTTTGCATCGTCGCTGAATGTAAAAAGCCCGTGATTCATAAGAACCATCCCCTCCAACTTGCTCCAATCAACATCTCTCGTCATATCGTAAATGAGTTTTGCAAGAACAAATCCGGGCATAATGTATGGAATAACCAGCACTTTATCGCCGTAAAGTTCTTTGATTTTATCTTCGCCACCGTGGGTGTTTGTAATGGTTACAACAGCGTCAGTATGTGTGTGGTCAACAAATTTAAAAGGGATAATCGCATGTAAAATGGCTTCAACTGAAGGATTTGGAGCTGAAGGGTTTGTCATGGCAAGTCTCTGGTACTTTACCATATCGGTATCGCTCAGCTCTTTTAGCTCCGCCATCTTCAAAAGCATCTCCATCTTGACGGGAGCAAAACCCTCAGCCTCGATAGTCGCCAAATCCCAGCCGCTCCCTTTTACATAAAGAATCTCCTCAGTCTCGCCAAAAAGATTTGTCGCAGTTGATTTTACAGATGTGTTTCCGCCGCCGTGAAGCACCAGTGAGGCATCACGCCCAAGCAGCCTTGAGGTGTAAACCCTTAAATCCAAATCTGTTTTAAACTCGTCTGCCTCTTTGTCGTCGTATAAACTTTTCATTAGTTGCTCTTTTTAAATTTTTCTTGAATTTTATCGAAATCTGCCTCGCAAACCCCTCTGTTTGTTATCAGCCCCGTTATAAGTCTTGCAGGAGTTACATCAAAGCCGTAGTTTAGAGCCGGCGAATCCTCTGGGGTTATGCGCACCTCACGAACGACTCCCTCGATGTCCACCCCTTTTATAAATCTAACCTCATCAGCGCTTCTCTCCTCTATGGGAATCTCTTTTACGCCGTCTCTAATCTCAAAGTCAAAAGTTGATGTGGGAATTGCCACATAAAAAGGAACGCCGTTATCGTGCGCCGCAAGTGCCTTTAGGTAAGTTCCTATCTTGTTTGCCACATCGCCGTTCGCACTTACCCTGTCCGCTCCGACAATCACCATATCTACCATGCCGTGCTGCATAAGATGCCCACCCGTATTGTCAGCTATGATTGTATGCTTTATGCCGCTTTGAGAGAGTTCCCACGCGGTTAGTGATGCTCCCTGATTTCTCGGTCTTGTCTCATCAACCCACACATGAACGGCTATTCCTCTTCTCTTTGCCTCATAAATCGGTGCAAGAGCTGTTCCCTCATCTATAACTGCCAGCCAGCCCGCATTGCAGTGAGTTAAAATATTTATCTCTGTTTTGCCGCTCTTTTTTAAAATATCTTCAATGATGTCACAACCGTACTCTGCTATCTTTTGGCTCTCTAGCGCCTCTTCGTCGTTTAGTTTTATGGCTGCCTCTCTTGCATCATCTACTAAATTATCTGAATCTTTTAAAAGCTCCATCATCCTATCAACCGCCCACATAAGGTTTACAGCAGTTGGGCGAGACTCTCTTATAAGAGCCGCCTTCTCTTGAAGCTTTTCATAGTCTCCCTCAACCTCGATTGCGGCGATATATATCCCAAACGCCGCAACGCTTCCAATTACTCCCGCACCACGAACGGTCATATTTTTTATAGCCTGAACAACCTCCTCGGTCGTTGTTAGATGTCTTGTGTCGTAGACAAATGGAAGCTGTCTTTGGTCAATTACCTCTAAGCACTCATCAAACATCTCATCACTTAGCCATAGCGCCTTATATTTACCCTGCATTTTTTATAATCTCCAATATCTCATCTACTCTCTCTATCTTGTCGTGCTTTATTACAAATTCTCTGGCGATTTTTAGAGCCGATTTTTCAGCCTCGGTTCTAAGATGTTTATCCTCTATCCCTCTTATCTCCGCAACTCCGGCAACACCGTAAACCCTTCTTGCCATCTTGCAGCCCGCAAATCCGACACTATCTCTTAAAATGTTTTTTACAAATTTCTCTTTATAGTTTTGAAGCGTACTCTCATCGAGATAGCTGTCAACCAAAAGCGCAGAATTTCTATACTCTTTCCAAAAATTTAAAAACTTTTCACAGAATTTTTCTAGAACCTCTCTAATAGTCACCAAAAGCCACTCTTGAAAATCTTTATCTTTTGTAACAACGCTATGATGAATATAGTTGTTTACAAGATTTGCCAAAAGTGCCCCGACATCAAAACCAAACGGACCGACAAAAGCAAACTCAGGGTCTATAACATAAGTCTCTTTCTCGTTTATCATAATCGAGCCCGTATGCAAATCGCCGTGAAGAAGTGCGTCGCTCTGCGTCATAAACTTATATTTAAGCTCCAAAACTCTCTCTTTAAACTCCATATCCGCGAAGAGTTTTTGGGCTTGGAGATTATCTTTTACATTTTTGTTATCGTTGGTTTCATGCTCCATGAAAGGAAAGCTAAAAACCAGATCCTCGGTCAGTTTACACAGCTCGGCATTTGAGTTAAATCTGCCTATCAGCTCTCTTTTATCACTGCTGCTAAGATATAAAGAGGATGTGTAAAAAAGCGTTGCCGCCATATATGTTGAGATATGCTCGCTGAAATTTTTATATTTTACTCTATCGATAAGCCCTTTTCTCATAATTATGTGACTGCCTAGATAATCCATAACAACCAAGCTCATCTCTTCGCTTGCATAATGTATTTTAGGAACAAAACTCGGGAAAATAGCATAAAATTTTTGCAAAGCTCTTATTTCGTAAGTCATTCTCTCTCTGCTAAGCGGGAAATCCTCGCCTACACATCTAAGAAACGGCACCGCTTGTTTGGCAATCAAAGCTTTTTGAGGATTTACAATGGAGCTTATTTTGTAAACAAAATTGAGATTGCCGTCGCCTATCTCATCGGCTCTTATTTCGTCGAAACCAAAATAATCCATAACGCTTTTTACATTTGAAATATACTCAACTATACTACCCGCGTCCAATACTTTATAATTCATATCTTCCCTGACTGTTTGTTTAAAAAATTGTATCATAATTCAATATTAATTTATAAGATGCGAGGCTTATTATGGGTTGGACTTGCCAACATGATTATAAAGGTTACTGTAAATTGCTAAAAAAAGAGTGCTCTCCCGGCATAAAAGGGTGCGTACTAAAAAGCAGTGAGTATATCTTTAGCACGGGCAGTTACGAAGAGGATAAAAAGGCACAAGAAGAGAAAAAAGAGGAGATTGATTTTGCTGCGTTAGCAAGAAGCAATTAGTTCCAAAAGTTTAGCGGATTTGGGTGCAAAAATGTGTAATCCAAATCTTTTACCAACTTATCCGAGATAACCTCTCTCTTTGTCATGCCCTCAAATGTTCCAAGAGCAAATCCGAAATCTTCGCTATTTTTTTGATGTATTTCGGAGCGAAGCGGATGGTTTGGCGCGACTAGATTATATATCCCTTTTGTTATGCCTTTTTGCATCATTAACTTTACGATATTTATAACATCGTCTCTATGGATATAGTTTACAAATCCGTCACTAAAATCAGTCGCACTCTTCCATCTTCCTGCAATCCTGTCTTCTCCCATAAGTCCGCCGAGCCTAAGCACTAAAACACTCTTTTTTGAGTTAAGCAGCAACTCTTCAGCTTCTTTTATGAGCGATGTTTTCGTAATAATTGCACTCTCATCTACGGCAGAGTCAAACTCTCTATATATGGAAGTTGAACTCATCAAAATAAAATTACATGTCGGTTTGGCTAATGTAATAATTTTTTGCAGGGTTTTTATGTAGTTGTCTTTTGTGTGGATGGCGATTATGATAGTATCACTCTGCCAAAAAGCAGAGGTATCAGTCGTATCTTCTCTTGAAAAACACTCCACGGCAAAATCGTCTGCCAGCGTACAAGAGAGCGGTTTTCCTAGCCAACCGCACCCTATGATACCGATACTTTTTTTACTTCTCATCTTTATGTTTATTTGTGCTGTAGCTTTTTTTGATAACCAACATTTCATAGATTGTGACTTCAGGCATCGCCTCTTCTATGAGCTTATCAGTATCACTAAACTGCCCCTTCATCTTCTCAATCTCTTTGTACCCTTTAGGCTTAATATCGCTCATTGCCATACCTACAGTTCCAGCCCACATAATTGCAAGCATAAGCCAAACAGTTTTTTTGGCACCGGCATAAACTCCGACAAAGTGAAATACCACACTCACTAGTATAGCTACGATAAGTATAATTGTTAAACTCATTTTGTTAAATTCTCCCCTCTTGGTTTCATCTCGATTCCTGTATCTTCAATCATCTTTTCGCCAAAACTTTTCACACCCATAGTGCCAATAAGCATCAAAAAAGAGACTAGCAGTAAAAAAAATATCGCTAGCGCATATCGCTTTAAAATCGCCATCTACTGCTTAGCCTCTTTGCTAACAACTTCTTTTGCTACCTCTTTTGCCGCTTCTTCTAACTGAGGCTTGCTTCCAATCCACTCTACACATCTTGAGGTATGAAAATCTCTCTCGTAATCATCATGTTTAAAGAGATGATCATCAAGTTTCCAACCAAGCTCTTTGGATAAAAGCACAGACCTTGAAATAGTTCTGCGCATTTTGTTTTCACAAATAATAGTCTCACCGGAGTTAAAAATCTCTTCAATTCCGTTCATTCTTTTTGTTGTCATTCCGTAGTGAAAAGATATCATTAAAGACATAGCTGCACCTACGCCTAACATTCCTTTTTTAAATGCGCCCTTTGGCATAAAATCTCTTGTCGTTACAACTGCTGCTATACTCAATATAAATATACCGATGATTATATATACTATCTCTAATTCTAAAAAAAGTTCCATTTTTATTCCTTAATTTTATAAAATATTCGCTTGGCGAGTCGCACTAAATATTGCTATATTTTTCTTCCCAAACTTCAAACTCAGGCGTAAAATACTCAATTCGCACTTTTTTAAACTCTCTTGAACTATAAAGCGGCATATAGCTTTTTGCTTCTATCTCTTGCGCCATTTCTTTAATAATATCATTTGTCTCATCGGTAGTTTTTCCGTGAACCATAGTAAAAAGATTATATTGCCAATTCGGATATTTTGGACGAAGGTAACAGTGAGAAACCGCACTAAATGCGGCAGCCTTCTCTCCGATAGACTCTCCATCTTCTTCATCAACATCCCATACAACCATTGCATTTGCGCTAAAGCCTGCTTTTCTATGATTAAGGATTGAAGCAAATCTTCTCATAACACCCGCTTCTTGCAACTCGTTTAAAATCCCAAAAAATGTACTATAATCAATACCCAGCGTATCAATAATTTTTTTAAACGGCTCTTCTACCATTTCTATATCGTACTGAGCATATCTAATAACGGCATGGTGAAGCGGTGTTAGCTCTATTTCCGTGTGTTTGACTCTTCTTACTTCCTCTTTTTTTTCATCTTTTCCGGTTGTATTGAGCTTTACATTTATCTTAAATAGTTTAAGCGTAGGCAGTATAATGTAATCCTCGGCACCGGTAACTTCCGCCAAAATTTCAACCGTTTTTTCTAGTCCAAGTTTAGAGTTTGGAGAAACTGCAACCGTAAACCAGATATTAAAGTCATGATTTCTCTCATAATTATGCGAGATGCCGGGATGCGAATTTATAATTTTTACGGCATCACTTATCATTTCCGAGGGAATTTTAAATGCAACCAAAGAAGATACATATCCAAGTCTTTTAGTATCAAATATCGGCGATGTTTGACGGATAATATTACTTTTTTTCTGCTCTTGCAAAATGCTAAGAACCTCGTCCTCGCTCATGTTAAGTTCATCTGCTATTTCCTTAAAAGGTCTCTCAACCAAAGGAAATTTCTTCTGAATTCGTGATAAAATTTCATCTTTCATATATTATACTTCCGTTTATATTTTCATTTTGTCGATTGTAATCTAATTTCAATTAATCCAAGTTGATTTTTATCAATAAGAGTTTTCAAAAAAGTATGATATTATGTCGCACAAAAAATGCATAAAAAGAAAAAAAATGAGTTATTTCCCTGCTTTTTTAAAACTAGACAATAAAAAAATTCTAATTGTCGGCGGCGGACACATAGCTTATGAAAAGTTGGAACATCTTTTAGATTTTACTTCCGATATCTCTATAATCGCTCTTGATTTTTCTCAAGATATGAAAAGAGTTATAGAAGAAAATAATCTAAATTTTGAAAAAAGAGGCTATCAAAAGGGCGATATCAAGGATTTTGCCATTGTTATTGTCGCTATTGACGATATCCCTCTTCAAGCAGAGATATTTGCCGAATCAAAACAGTATAATTGCCTTTGCAACTCTGTTGATTCAGTTGAGTATTGTGATTTCATCTTTCCCTCTTATATAAAAAAAGATGATTTGACGATTGCCATTTCAACATCGGGAGCGTCTCCCGCAATGGCGAAGCACTTGAAAATATACCTTCAAAATCTTATTCCCTCAAGTATAAGTGATTTTCTGCAAGAGATGAAAGAGTTAAGAAAAACTTTGCCAAAAGGCAAAGAGAGAATGAAAATGCTTGATAAAAAAGCACAAGATTATATAAGAAGTTGGAGTAAGTAAATGAATGTAAAAAAAGCTTTAATATTTGGATTTTTCACAGCCTTTTTGATTTTAGGAGTGCTCTCTATGCAGCGCGCTATGCCTGACCCAAAAGAGGATCGTATCTATACGGCTATAAAAGCTTATAGTCCATATATAGTGGAGAAACGAATCGGCGGTTTGGCTATTGTAGACAAACGCAATGATGCAAAAAAAGATTTAAAAGAGAAACCTAATGCAAGCGATTTTTATCACAGACTAGATGAACTTGAAAAAAATTGGGGAAAAGAGCATCTTAAAATTGAAAACAACGAAGTAATTGTTACTGATGAAAATAACCAAACGGCTGCTAAAATTTTTATTGAAAATCAAAAAGAGCTAGAGTTTGTCAAGAGATTTTACGGAATTTAATCTCTTGATGGCACCTCTAGCTTAAAAGATAAAAAGAGCGCTCCAAGAAGCACCGCAATAGAACTTCCGTATAAAATATTATAGTTTAAATAGTGCAAAATCACACCTCCTGCAATCGAGAAAAACATCCCCAAAGAGACTATATTCATCTGAAGAGCAATATAGACGGGTCTTTTATCCGCGGGAGCGATTTTGAGTATAAGATTGCTTGATGCTATGCGATTACCGTCCATTGAAGCGCCTATTAAAAAGAAAATAACCGTATATTCAAATAACGAAGATGCATTAAACGCCATTGATACGGCAACCAATTGAAGAAATATAGAGATAATTGCCGTAAGTTTATCTTTCCCTCTACCGCTAAGACTCCCCCACAAAAAATTGCTAAGCATGGCACCGACCATTTGAGTCGTAATCAAAGAACCGATTGCTACGCCGTCAAGATTTATCTTTTGCTGTGCATCTAAAATTATAAACGGCAGAGCTATAAGATAGCCATACGCCAAAAGAAAAGTTGCGGTTTGAAACTGAAGTCGCTTGTCTGCTTTTAAAAGTGCGTATGAGTTATGTAAAAAATCTCTAAACGAACCCTCTTTTTTTGAAGTTTGCTCTTTTATCGGTTCATCCACCAAAGCAAATGCCAAATACCCAAAACCCATAATAAACGAGCTGATTATAAAGAGATACCCGTAACTTTGCGGTGCTTCAAACGATTCTAAAATCCAAGCAGCCAAAGCTCCGCTTAAAAGTCCTCCCGCACCGCTAAAAAACTGTCTATATGCCATAGTTTTTCCGCGAAATTTATGACTAAAAATCTTCGCCATAATCTCTCTAAAGTATATCGCGGCGAAACCGGCACTAAATGAGAACATAAACAAGCCAAAACCGATAGAAGCAAGTGTTATATTCGGATAGTTTTCACCAAAGACGGTAATTGCGACGCCTATTAAAAACCATGATAAAAATCTAATAAAAAAGATTCGACGAAGATAAGGCATCATTAACTGATAACTTTGTGCATGAAAAGCTGCAAAAAGTTGTACTATTATTGCCCCTCCGCGAAGAAGCGCTGCAAAAAATCCTACTAGCATAGAGCTGCCGCCGAAGTAGTTTACGATAAGCGGTAAAATTGTCGATGGTTCGGCAATCGTCGTGCCGATTGCCAAAAAAAAGCCATGCAGAATATTCTTTATATGGTTAGAAAATTTATCCATTTAATTTTTCAAAAGCTTCATCTATGCTAGAAGCTTTTTGCGCTACAAAAAGGTAAACGGCTGCATTTAACCGTGCTAATTTTAAAAACTCTTCCGATGGATTGTTTAGCTGTTCTATCGATTCATCAAGAGTTATTTTTTCCCAAGATTTTGTGTAGTTTATACCATAATGCTGCGGGTCAATTATAAACTCTTCAACCTCGCCCTCGTTTGCAACCCATAAACGACCTTTGCTAAAAAGCTCAGGGGTACCTTCGTTTCCTTGAATAAGAGCAAATCTTTTATATCTATGAGAAAAAACCTCAACATATTTTTTTACAAACGGTTTATGAAAAACGCCCGTTATTGCAAACTCGCTGGAAGCGACACCTGTTATTTTTTCTATAGTATTAAAACCGGTTCGAAGACCGAGTCTCATGCGGATACCCGTTAAATCATGCATCTCTTTAAAAAAGTCAGCTCTGTCAAAATAGTGAATATTGTTATTCAGTTCTATATTTGTTGCAACCTCTTTTAGGGTTATTCCTGCTTTTGCCGGTGCCAAATCATCTCCGACGACGACAAGACCGAGTTCTGAATTTTCCAAAATTTTTCCGACTAAAGGAAACATAAAAGGGTTATTTACTTTTCCGTCAAAAGGATATCCAAGCTCTATCGTATTTGGCACAGTTGTTTTTTTGATAAACGAATCGCACGCTTCGACAACTCCCCTAAATTCCTCCGTTGTTTCAGGTTTTAATCTCCATCCGAGTAAAAATGCGGCTATCTGTTCACCGTGAACTTCTTGCTTTAAAACAGACTCCATCATCTCTTTTGACTCGGCAAGAGTTAAATCTCTATTTCCCTTAACACCTGTTCCCACCGCGTGAATATACTTAAAAAAATCCATTTTTTCTCTACTTTTACAATTTTTTTTATTTCTCGGTATGATATAATCATTTGATTAATATGAGATAATAAAAGATACTTTACATTCTAGTTTTAAAGGTATTCATAAAAACAATTATTTAAGATGTATTGAAAAAAAGATTAAATTAAGAAAAAAGAGAGTTATCAAGCGGATATATAAGCATTCCTAGATAATTTTTAAATATCTAGGAATATAGTGTTTCTAAAAGATTAATGCTGCTTCATATCACCTTTTTTTATCTCTTCTACTATTGAAGTTCTTAGCGTATCTAGCTCATTTTGCGGCATACCGTTTTTAGAACAATTTATGTGCTCTTTTGCAATCTCTATTGTTGTAGAGAGTGTTTTTCCGTCAATAACTTTTTCAGCTATAACGGCATTTGCTTTAAAATGCGTTATTTTCCACTCATTTTTCTCTCCCGCAGACTCTATAGCTTTTATAACCTTTTTATTGCTACGATTACCTATATAGATTGCTGTTTTACATATTGAAGCGTCAACATCTAAGTGAGCGCTCATCTCTGAGTCGCTTGAAGCACCTGTAGTCGCGCTACAACCTGTTAATAATGCCAATGTTGCAACAGATGCAACAACTACCGATAAAGCTTTTTTCATACAATATTCCCTTTTTAGCTTTTAAATGAATTTTATGCAAGATTAATTCTATTTAAAAAAAATTAATTAATCAATGATATAATAACAATTATAAAATAAAATTTAAAAAGAGTTACCATTATGCTCCAAGATGTTGTAATTGTTCTTGTTATGATTATTCCTATGTTAATGTTTTCAGTATTTCCGGGAATAAAAGTTGGGGATTATTTAGAAAAAAAATATAGTCTGCAAGAAAAACAAAAACGCACCGTGGTAGTAGTTACGACTCTTCTTTTTTCACTTACTCTCTCGCTATTTTTACACTATTTTTAACATTACCTATAAATTATAAAAAACCGCATATTAACTACTTATAAAAAATACGATAAATTTGTCGTATGTTTCATAAAGTTACAGAAATAATAAAACAAACCTTAAATTTTAAATTAAGTAAAAAAATTGATTTATATCAACTATCTTTAAACAAAATAGGACTAAACTTCTCTTTGATTCTGAAAAAATTTAACAATTGAGGGGGAGACTAGTGGTTAA
>CAYHRD010000028.1:0-16207 GCA_964358925.1 uncultured Sulfurimonas sp. | reverse complement strand
CATCACATCGTAGAGCACTTCAGCGAACTTGATGCCATAGCCCATAGAGTCGTACATGGTGGAGAGAGTTTTAAGAGTGCCGTTTTGATAGATGATGCGGTTATAGAGAAGATAAAAGAGCTGATTCCGCTCGCACCGCTTCATAACGGAGCAAATTTGGAGGGGATTTTACTTAGCAGAAAAAAAGCTCCCAATGTGCCTCAAATAGCAGTTTTTGATACCTCATTTCATTCAACTATGCCAAAAGAGGCGTATCTTTACGCGCTGCCTTATGAGATGTATGAAAAACACAAAATCAGAAGATACGGCTTTCACGGAACATCTCACTCTTTCGTTATGAAAGAGGCGGCAAAGGAGATGAAAAAAAGCCCAAAAGAGCTAAATATGATAACGCTTCATCTCGGAAACGGTTCTAGCGCATGTGCTATAAAAAACGGCATAAGCGTCGATACATCCATGGGTTTTACTCCGCTTGAGGGGCTTATGATGGGAACAAGATGCGGAGATATCGACCCTGCTATAATCATCTATCTTCAAAGAGAGGCAGGCTTTGGCGTAGACGATGTCGATGCTCTTTTAAATAAACGCTCCGGACTTTTAGGAGTTTGTGGGAGTATTGATTTAAGAGAGATAGAAAAAAGAGATGATGAACTCTCCAAAACGGCGATTGAGATGATGGTGCGAAGAGTTAAAAAATATATAGGCTCTTATATGGCTCTGCTTGGAGGCGTAGATGCGTTAGTATTTACGGCAGGAATAGGCGAAAATTCACATACTCTAAGAGCAAAAATCTTACAAAATTTAGAGGTACTGGGAGTCGAACTCGATGAAGAGGCAAACAGACAAAATGCCCTCTTGATATCAAAAGAGTCAAGCAGAATAAAAGTTTTTGTTATAAAAACGGATGAGGAGCTAGAGATAGCAAGGCAGAGTGAAGAGATGTTGAGAAAGCACGAATAATATATCCGTTCCACGGTAAGAAATTACAATCTCACCTGTGTCATTGTTCCGAAATGCTGTTGCAGCAAATCCTGTATTTGGGTTAGAATCTATTTTCAGAATCTCCCAGCCAATAGGTGTCAATCCCTGCGCATAACTTGCATCTGCAAGAGTTGCATATTTCATTATTTCTAATGATGTATTCATGTTTTTTTCCTTTTCTTAAATTTGATTTTAAAATCCTGTTTCAAATAACCCATTTCGTTTCGGTCTTTGAAATAAATAATCACTTGGGTTAAAAATTATTCCATTTTTTTCTGCATCCTCACACCATTCTGAAAACTCATTATACGCTTGGGTGGATTTTTCACTTGTAGCCACAGGATTTTCATGAGCATGTTTCATTACAATGCAGTAGTTTAAATCTTTTATCAATGTCATTTTTTGTAATGCAACATTGTAAAATGCCTCAGGAAGGCGTATAAAACCATGTTCTTCTGGATGATTGCCGGAATCAAAAGTTATATTGTTCATATCTTTATAAGACCCCATAGATGCATGACTTAACTCTCCGCTATAAGGTAGTTTACTAAATAAAGAGAGCCAAAAAATACCTGTTGAGGATTTTGGACCGATTATCGAATTCTCAACTCCTGCCTGTATACTAATCACAGATATTCCATTGACTAAAGTAGGAATATAATCTCTCACACCTAAGCGTGCAAAACGCCCATCTAAAGGTCTATCGGAGAAAATAGCAGGATTTTTTATAATACTATCAATAGGCGTTGCAAGCGAAATCATATTTTTATCATCATCAGATTTTGCTTTAAGTTGATTATAGCTCGCATTGATGCCTTTTGGATAATTCATCCAATCTGCAAATCGTTTAGCTCTGTTTATGACTGGAATCTTAATAGAATCATCGAAATAAATATCAATATTACATGTATATTGTAACGGATAATTTTTATTTACAATCTTCCAAAAATTATATTTATAAATCCTCAACACAATCGCCTGTATCGGAGAGCCTTGAAGTTCAGGGTCAGAATTAGCAATATCGAAACCATAAAATCTTTTGGCAAACTTTTCACCGTATATCCAATGTTCCCAAACTAACTTATCACCTAACACAGGGTCTGGTTTTTCTACCTGAACTTGTTTCGGCCATGCAGTAACATAAGCAGGAATATCTCGCCCCCATACAAAAACAACTATACTTAAGCTTAGCAAAACCAATCGTATAAGTAACTTCACGCTGCCCTCCTTTTTTCAATAAAATTATTCGCTCTAGCCTCTTCAGTGAGACCAGCTTTTGGGTCACCTGCATCTGTTTGCATTTTTGCGGTTTGTACTTCCCACATAGGAGCTATAGCACTGCGGGAGAGTGCCGACATGATGATAGCTTCACCTATGGAGCGGTATGATTCGACAGAACCTGCTGTTGCGTTATACGGGTTACCAGATGTATCGAAGCGAAGAGATGGGTGTTTTTCTTCTCCTGTTAGAGGGTCTATGTCTGTATATCTGTACCCTGACATATCGTAAGCAACAGTAGGCATACGGTTAGCTATGATACCTAATGAGCTTGTCGGGTTTGTAAGGCGTTGTTGTTCTATGAGGGAGTTCATGGCTGTGATGACGCTTTGCATTACACCGCTGACGGCTTCATTTCCTCCCGTCTCTCCTGCACTCTGGATTTTTATGTTTGTTCCGTCCCAGATGAAGCGACCTGTCTGTGCGTATTGAGTTAAAGTGCTTCCACTACCATTAAATAATTGAGATGTAGTAAATGTATTGTTTGGAACATTAAATCCTCCCTCTTTTAAACCTGTATAAACTAATGCTGAACAGTCAGTATAACCAGGCTGAGTCCGTAAGGTTTGACTGTATATATAATTTTTTCCATAATAATGATTGATTGCTGCAATTAAGGCGCTATAACCTGGATTTCCGCTAGTGTTTGTATTTTCTGCCATCTAATTTTCCTTATTTTTTGATGTTTTTGTGTTGATGTGTTTTTTGGTAATCCAAAAGGTCAATTCTAAATTGATCGTAAAATTTTTGTATTCTTTTCTTACCTTCATCGCTCGAACCTATGCAGTCTAACTTTGCAAGCGGATGCGGAATATGATGAATGTAATGGCTCATTGCAATGACAGTATTACCTTGTAAATTTATTACTTTATAGGAATTCGTATCAAAGGTAAAACCAACCCTTACAGGTTCTCCCTGTTGCGATGTATCCCAAGATGGAAGAGATTCTTTAATATTTATTCCACAAGGCTCAGTATCTCTAAAAAAACCAACCAAACTGCTTTCATAGACTAAAACGGCTTGATATGCATTTTGATTGATATAGAGCGATACCAACTGTGTATCGGTATCCACCAGATATTCGTCTCTTACCCAAGCTCCATTTTCTAAGTGTCTATCCCAACCTTTACAAAAATCATCAGCTAATGCATTATAATCAGGATATTCGGTCAATTTTACTAATTTTTGACACTCTACCCCTGGTTCACATCCACAAATTTCACTATCCAAAAAAAGTTTCGCAAATTTATCACCTGCTTGGATAAGTTTAAGCAGTTGCTGTTTCTCAGGGTTCTTAGCACCTGCAATGTATTTTTTAATCGCATCTGAACCTTCAATACTAATGTCAGGCAAAGATTCAGCATGTAAAAAAATTCCTGTAAATAACAAAGACCATATTAAAATTAGAAGTTTTTTCATGGTTATGCCACTTTCCTTTCTTCAATAAAATTATTCACCTATCCCATACCCGCTGTTGTTCAATGTATAACTATACTTATCTAGTGTTGCATCATCTAAAAATCTTGTATCCATAGTAAATTCCTTTTTGTAGTTTAATCAATTAGCGTTGTTGCAAATAGTAAAGCGGGTCACGCCCGACCGTAGCGGCTGCTTTTACCTTTTCATAGAACACCTTCGGAAGCCAGATTGTATGGGCAAAGTCTTCCGGCACTTTTCCTTCCCATCCCATTTTGTCTCTGAAGCGTTTGTTTTCAACGATAGCAAACATGTGTGTTCCAGGTAAAAAATTTTTAGAATGCTGAAATCCATAACCTGCTTCACTCCCCTGCAAAGTCAACAAATCAATCCCCTCTGCCCATTCGGCTTCATATCGCCACTCATCTAAACCAACAAGAGCATTATTTCCCTCCCCCTGATACACATCAATCAGTATAAAATAGTTTCCTCGATCTGGATGAAAATACGGATTCCCGAAATGAGGCATTTTTCCGGGAGGAAGTTGATATTCTCCTTTTCTATAACGCTGAGCACGAGTGCCGCGTTCGTTATTCCTTCCTGATGCAATATGCCATCCCGCATTATCCCAGCTTCCATCAAAAAACTTCACTTCGGGATTGGCAGCCGGAAGATTCAAGTCCGAACGCAAAAAGATATCAAACCGAAGTTCTTTATCACCAGAACACTTCTTCTCTCCATCGATAATCGCGCATCTGTCGATACCTCCAGTGCGGGTACTCATTTTAAACGCAATCGCTTCGGCTCCCTTGAGTTCTTCATCCACAAACTCCGGCGGCATACAAAACCGCTTTGCGAACTCGGGAGTGACCACCCAAATATATTTATCATTGGAAAAGTTTTTACGCCCTTCACGCGCTCCGGTATAATATCCATCCTGACAACTCTCTTCCGGTAAAATTTGCCCGGCAAAAATAGGAACAATCCCTATTATGGCAAAACTTAAAAATAATAACCGTATTATCAACTGTATCACACTGCTCTCCTTTTAGTTTTACTTTCCCATTTTTTATAATATCAGTTTTCAGGGGATGCATAATCATATATTGTGATAAATTAACATTATTTGATGGCTTTGTGCGGTTTTGTAACTGCTTTGTGTTTTTTCCTGCATATTGCATTAGTTCAAGTTTATCTAGGTACAAGTTTTGACTTTTTCAATAAAAATACAAAAGTTGTTGAAAAAATAGAGTACAATTTAACAAAAGCTTATTTCATTTTACAAGGGAAAAAACAGTGATTTATGAACTTTCAAATCCGGTTACAAAGAGTTTGATTACACATTTAAGAGATCAAAAAAGTGATGCTATTCGCTTTAGACATACAATAGCGGAACTTACAAAACAGCTTGTTTATGAGGCGTTAAAAGAGTTTCCGTTAGTACAAAAGAGCATAACGACATGGAAGGGTGAGCAGAGCTTCGGCGCTATTGATGAAACAAATATTATTGTCGCAACGGTTTTAAGAGCCGGTATGCCAATGCTTGATAGTGCCATAGATCTTTTGCCTGACGCAACAGCAGGATTTTTGGCTATGAAGAGGGATGAGGTTACTCATAAGAGTGTTCTTTATTATGACAGATTGCCTGATTGCAAGGGAAAAACTATCATTTTGGTTGATCCGATGGTAGCAACGGGCGGTTCAATGATGGATGCGATAGATCTTATCAAGGGCAGGGAGCCGCTAAAGATAATTACGCTAAATATAATAGGTTCGCCTGAGGGTTTAGAAAAGGTAAGCGCGGCATATCCCGAAGTGGATATTTTCATTGCGCAGATTGATGAGCGGCTAAACAGCGATAAATTTATAATCCCGGGGCTTGGAGATGCGGGTGACCGCTCTTACAATACCGTTGAATAAATAATGATTATTGATTTAAGGGAAAAAAGTTCGGCAGATATACTTGAGTGCTTTGAAAATATAGATATAAAAGGCGGCGAAATCGCTACGGTTGAACTCTTAGATTCTGACATAGAGAGGTTCGGTTATAAAGCTTTTGTCGATTTGGCACAGCTCTTTTTTATGAAACTTTTAACTCCGATAAAAAAAGATGAAACGACTACTATTTTGAGATTTCAAAAACTTAGTTTTGAGAGTTCTTTTCATGAGAGCGAAGATAAAAGCAGTGAAAAGTACGGTGTAGAGAGCGAATTTTTTACGATTGATAAAACAAAGCAGTTTAGCTTTTTGTACCACTATCAAAAAGCACTGGAGTTTATAGGTGTCAAAAGCAAAAAGAGAGTTTTAAATCTCGGCGTAAATCGCGGCGATGAGTTTAGGGTTATAAAAGAGATGCTTGTGAGCGAAGAGTTTAAGAGCATAGAGTTTGTAGGTATTGACTACTCGGCTTCTGCAATAGAGTATGCAAAAAAAGATTTTTTAGCGGATAAAAATGTAGAGTTTATTTGTCACGATATAAATGAGCTTGAAGATTTGAACTTGGGAAAATTTGACCTTATTATCTCCATAGGCACGCTGCAAAGTTCAAATATAAACTTTAACGCTGTATTTATGTCTATATACCAAAATCATTTAGAGAGCGGCGGAGCTATGATACTCGGTTTTCCAAACTGCAGATGGATTGATAGTGAGATGGTTTACGGTGCAAAAGCTCCGAATTATAGCTTTAGCGAGCTTAGTTTGGTTCTAAAAGATATACATTTTTGCAAGAAATATCTACAACAAAAGAAGTACAGAGTGGTAGTTACGGGGAAAGATTATCTTTTTTTAACGGCTAGAAAAATAGTTTAAGCATCTTGTATGTTATTTGTTTTGGATATAATTTCGGTCTAAAAACTCTCTAAAAGGCTTATATATGACTTACAATGATATGATTTTAGGAAATGAGCTCTTTCAAAAGAGTTACTTTAAAGCTTATGAAAAAGAATTTTTGCAACTGGCACAGAAGGGTCAAACTCCAAAAGCACTCTATATAGGTTGTTCAGACTCTAGGGTATTGCCAAATTTAATTACCAGAAGTGCGCCGGGTGATTTATTTGTCGTAAGAAATGTCGGTAATTTTGTCGCACCTTATAAACCCGATGAAGATTTCCACTCAACGGCTTCTGCTATTGAGTATGCAGTTAGCGTTTTAGAGGTAAAAAATATAATCGTTTGCGGACACACAAAATGCGGTGCGATAGAAGCAATCCATACTAAAAGCTGTGCAACTAACCCGGAGCTTGTTCATACTAAAACATGGCTCACACTTGGCGAGAGTGCAAAATCACAAGCGATTTTAGCTTTGGGTTTACATGCCGATAAAGAGATTTTGTATCGTCTTACGGAAAAACTATCCGTTATCTCTCAACTAGAAAATCTTTTAACTTACCCGTCTGTTAAAAAAAAGGTTGATAGCGGAGAAATAGCGATTCACGGCTGGGTTTACGATATAGAGAGCGGTGAGATAGAGTACTATGACCCGGAGAGTTCGCAGTTTCTTCCGCTTAGCTCGCTTAAAGTTGAAGAGTAATCATAACAGATATTTTTTAATCCAAACACTCAAAACATATAAGCCCCAAATGTGTTGCTTGAAGCCTCCTGATGAGGCTTTTTGTATATGTTCATCCAAAATATCTCTTTTAAATATGCCGGTTTGCTCATTTACCTCTTTTATGAGAGTGATTTTTCCGCTCTCTATGATGTACTCCATATACGGGTTTGAAAACCCTTTTTTTCTGCGCAAGAGTATTTTTTCATCTACAAGCGGAGCTACAACCGACTTTAGAAGCGATTTTGTAACTCCATCCTCGTAACGAAGTTTTGGGTCTATGCTAAAGACGAGTGATACCAGTTTATGGTCTAAAAACGGAGTGCGTGACTCGATGCCGTGAGCCATACTCACACGGTCGAGTTTGCTCAAAAAATGTTCAGCTTGAAAAAGATGCAAGTCTATGTAGCTGTACCATATGCTCTCGTCCGTGTACGAAGAAGCCTCAAACCTATCTCTGTAACTTTTTAAATACTTGAGCGACTCATTATCTCTTATATTTCTTTTCATAGCGACATTTTTTTGCAAATCCGTAAAATTTTCGCCGCTTGTTCTAAAGAGCAGAGTGTCATCAAAAACTCTTTTGTATCGCTCCCACTCTCTGTTCATCGAGAAATTCGAGTGAAAATAACCGCTTAACCAGTTTTTGTTTTTAAGTTTTGAGAGATTTTGGATATCTAAAAACTCAAAATATTGTCTATATCCCAAAAATAGTTCATCGCTTCCCTCACCGCTTAAAACTACTTTGACACCGTCTTTTTTTATTCTCTCAAAGAGCAGATAAAGAGGAACTGCAGCAGGATCGTTCAGCGGCTCATCGAGCGTATCGAGAGTTTTATCAAGCGCATCTAAAAATTCACTTTGCGAGATTTCAACCTCTTGGTTTTTTACCCCTAAAAGCTCTGCACTCTCTCTTGCGTTTTGCCTTTCATCGTACTTTGCAAAATTTTTGTATCCCAAAGTGTAGGTTTGCAGATTGACTCCGCCCTTTAGAGCGTACGCATTTATGGTCGCACTGTCAATCCCGCCTGAGAGCAGAGATGCCATCGGTACGGCAGAGTGAAGTCTTATATTTATGGATTCTTCAAGTTGCTTTTGCAGTAAAAAGACTGCTTCGTCTTTGTCGGTAATGAGGTTTGGTTTTGCATCAAGCAGGTCAAAATATCGTTTTATTTCAATATGCCCTTCTTTAAAGGCAAGGTACTCTCCAGCAGCCAATTTTTTTATTTTTTTAAAAAAAGTAAATGGCGGAGTCGGAGCCAAAAATGATAAGTAGCTAAGAAGTGCGTCGCTCTCCATCTCTATTTTTTGTAAAAACGGTATAAGTCCTTTTATCTCGGACGCAAAAACAAAGGCTTTGTCGTGCATAAAAAAGAGCGGTTTTTTACCGAGTCTATCACGAAAAAGGTAGAGCGTTTCATCATCCAAAAGTGCGATTGCAAACATACCGCGTAAGTGTGTTACAAACTCTACTCCCCACTTTAGATATGATGCAATTATTACCTCGCCCTCACTCCGGGTTTTAAAATCAAACTCGCCTGCCAGCTCTTGTTTTAACTCTTTAAAGTTGTATATTTCTCCGTTAAACGAGAGTAGAATCTTTTCATATATGAGCGGTTGGTTTGAGTGTGAATGAGTATCGGTTATGCTTAGTCTTTGGTGTGCAAAAAAGAGATTCTTTCTTTGTACGACTCCGCAAAAATCGGGTCCTCTATGGGCAAGCGTACCAAGAGCTTTTTTGGCTAAACTCTCATCATACTCACCTAAAATCCCAAAAATCGCACACACTAGAGCACTTCTTTCAAAAACATAACGGTTATATCGTCTTGCATATAGTCATCTCTAAAAATAACCTCTTTAACACCCAAATCATTCGCCATCTGCTCTATCTGCGTGGTTGTGAGATAGTTGTAAGTTTCGCTCTCTTTTTCGCCGTGAAGAACATTAAATATAAAACCGACTCTGCACGATAAGAAGCAGTTTTGCACGAAAAGATGTGTCTCAAAATCCTCTAAAACATTCATAGCGCCGCTGCAGATATAAAAGTCGGCAAGGGGAAGTTTATCTTTACAGATATCTGCGACTACTATCTCGCAACCCGTTCTCTCGCTTGCAATGGAGTACATATCCACCAAAGAGTCTATCCCGATGTACTCCTTTGGTGCTCTCTTCTTTTTTAACAAGTATAGATACAAATCGCCAAACCCGCATCCCGCATCGGCAACGCTGTATCTGCTCATATCAAACGGGAGCATCTCTAAGATAATGTCAAACCGTAGTTTTTGAGACTCTTTTGAGTGCCAGTTTACACCCTTAGCCGTTATTCCGTATTTTTCTATAGCAGTCGAATAGAATGTTTTGTTATCAATACGAGGCATGGCTAAAAAGGTTCATAATGTGATTTTCCAAAAAAAGAGATTTAATTTTGAAATTATAGTACAAAATATATTTAGATTGTTTTTTAATTGTGTTAAAATAGCTCCAATTACGACTAAGGAATAGTTATGAGTCATATGTATAATCTTGCAATCATAGGTGCCGGACCGGCAGGTATTGCAACGGCGGTGGAGAGTTACCTGCAGGGAATCAGAGATATAGTTTTACTGGAAAAAGACCAAAATCACAACTCTACGATACGCAAATATTATAAAGATAATAAGAGAGTAGATAAAGATTGGAAAGGTCAAAAAGTTGAGCTTGACGGCAGAATCTACTTTGTAGACGGAACAAAAGAGACGACTTTGGACTTTTTTGATGAGATTTTGACAAACCACTCCGTCGAACTTAAAACACATACGGAAGTTCAAAGCATAAAAAAAAGAGACGGATATTTTGAAGTTTTTATAGCAGGCGGAAGCATAAGCGCAAAATATGTCGTTGTAACCATCGGCAGAATGGGCAAGCCGAATAAGCCCGACTATAAAATACCGCTAGAGATTAAAAAGAGAGTAGGTTATACACTTGATGATTGCGGGGAGGGTGAGAAAGTTTTAGTTGTCGGCGGCGGTGACAGCGCAATTGAGTATGCGGTTGATTTAAGCACAAAAAATGAGGTTACGATTTGTTATAGAAGAGAGAGTTTTAGGCGGGCAAATCCTACAAATCAAAATGATATAGCAAATGCTATAGCGCACAAAGAGCTAGAGGCTATGCTAGGAGTGGATATAAACTCACTGGAAGATGATGGCGGCAGAGTAAGAGTGGTTTTTGGCGAACGCGAACCGCAAATATTCGACAGAATCATCTATGCTATCGGCGGAACGACTCCAAGCGCATTTTTGGCAAATTCAGGCATACAAGAGCAAGACGGCAAACCAGTACATGATGAAAATTATGAGACAAATATCAAAGGACTTTTTGTAGCAGGAGATATAACGCAAGAGTCAGGTGGAAGCATAGCTCTTGGACTAAATCACGGATACGCCATTGCTTGTTATATTCAGAAAAATAATTAGAGACTTCCACTCTTGTCATTGCGAGCGAAGCGCGGCAATCTCTGTTCCTCGCAGTGACCGCTAAGATTGCCGCGGCTAAAGCCTCGCAATGACAATGTTTTACTCCAACTGCTCTAAAAGATTTAAAAATTCGGCTTTATCGGTAAAACCGACATTCTCGTAAAAAGCTTTCTGCTCATTTGGTTTTACAAAAAAGACCGCCGGAACCATCGGAGCATTTAGATATTTTGGGAAATCGCTCTTTGCTTTATTTAGTATAAGAGGGATATATTTGGATTTAATCGTACTGTCTACGGTTTTGTCGCTAAGCGTCTTTTTTTCAAACTTTGTGCACCAAGGACAGTAGTCGGTTACCATCAAAACCATAAGATTTTTGTTCTCTTTTTTTGCTCTCTCTAGTGCCGTTTCGTATTTTGTCTCATACCCCATCTCTTTGGCAAAATCTTTATACCCGTCGCAAAATAGCATAGAAACGGTTAGAATCAGTAAAACTAACTTTTTCATTACAGCTACTTGACTTTTGTTTTATATATGTACGAGATTAAAAATTTTAGTAAACTCATGATGATAATGCCTGATAGCATACCGGCTACTATGAGTGACAAGTACTCGTTTTTTGATATAAGAGTTGCCTCATGGGCGATGGTAGCAATAGCAATTATAAATGTCAGCGGCATCGAATCTCCGAGTGCAAGGAGAAATGTTTCAACGGGATCAAGATGCGAACTGTATGCAAGGTATGAGCTGACAACTCTTACAAAAACCAAAGCACTTAAAATAAGCAGAGCGTGATAGAGAATTTCGGTACTAAAGATGAGATTTAAGTCCATCGTTGTTCCGACATAGATAAAAAAGATAGGAACTAAAAACCCAAATCCGACTTTATGCAGAGTGAGAGGCAAATCTTTTTTATGTTCGAAAAAATTAGCGATATAGATACCGGCAAAAAAGGCGCCCAAAACCATATCTATATGGAGTATATGCATAATTGCTATAAGTAAGATAAAAAGTGCGGCACTAATCCTGACGCTCTCGACTTTAGAGTCGTCTTCAGGCATAATAAGCGTTTTTAGCTCGGGAAACCACCAAAATAAAATATTTAAAAGTTTGAAAGAGTGGTAGATGAGAAACAGCACTATAAAAAAGATAGATATATTTTTAAATAGCTCAAAACCTATGCCGTTATGTATGTATGACTCATAGATAACGATGGCGGATATACTGATTATCTCTCCGATTACGCCAACGATAAGAACGATTTCAAGCCATTTGTATTTTTTGCCGTACTCATTGATAAGAGCCATAATCATTCCAAGAGATACGATAGGGATGATGACTATGTAGACGGGATTTAAATCAAAAAGTATGTATATTCCGATAGAGAGTGAGTAGAGGGTTATAAAGTAGATGATGGCACTCTTTAAAAGTTTTCCTCTTTGTGCAACAAAGTTTTTCAGGTTTATCTCAAGTCCGGCTAAAAACATTAAGTAGAAAAAACCTATCTTTGCCAGATATTTAAACACATCGTTATTTGTGTCTAAAAACCCGAACCATACTGCTATCGAACCAAGCAAAATCTCTACGACTACTATCGGAAGTCTTGTAATTTTTGAAAAAACAGGAGATATTACAAGTAAAAAAGCAATCCCGATAAAAAGTGTAGAGCTACTCATGATTCAACCTATACGCCCTTTGCAATCCCGAGATTTAAAGATTTTAACATCTCCAAATCTTGGCTTATTGCGCGCCCGCTAGTTGTTAGGTAGTTTCCTATAACAATCGAGTTTGCACCGTGAGAAAAAATCTCTTTTTGTCTCTCTCCAAACATCAGCTCTCTTCCGCCTGCAACCATTATTCGCTGCGCATCGGAAATGGTGTCTCTTGTTAATCGTATAAGTTCTAACGCCTCATCAATCGTGAGAGGATTAGGCTGTAGTTCTAAGGCTTTGTTATGATGGTAAAAATTTATAGGAACCGATGCAGGATTTAGAGATTTTAGAGACTCTAGCATTGAGATTCTGTCTTTATGGCTCTCTCCAAGCCCAAAGATACCGCCGCTTATAAGAACTAAACCGGCTTCATTTACATTTTTGCATGTCTCATATCTTTCATCCCAAGAGTGGGTCGTACAGATTTGCTCATAAAACTCTCTTGAAGTCTCAAGGTTATGGTTGTATGCTTTAATGCCTGAGGCTTTTAGAATAAGCAACTGCTCTAAAGTTGCCGTTCCGTTGCATGCAATCAGCCTTAGTTTTGGAAGCTCTTTTGTTAAAGTTTCTGCTATATCGCAGACAAAAGAGAGAGTTTTATCGTTTAACCCCTTATCGGATGTGACCAGACAAAAACCTAAAGCGCCGTTCTCATAAGCTATTTTTGCTTCCTCTATGATAAGTGATATCTCTTTTTGCTTGTATCGCTCTATGTCGGCTTTGTATCTAACGCTTTGAGAACAAAATTTGCAATCTTCATTGCATGTTCCGCTGTTTATGTTACAAATCGAGCATAAGAATATCTCTTTATTCATTTTCTTCTCTTTTGAAGTTAAATTCTTGCTTCTCAATAGTATCGCTTTTATTTGTTCTTGTATAAAGAGTTACTATAAATTCTCTCTCTTTTATCTCCAGCATTGCCCATTCAGAGATAGGTTTGTTTCTTGCGCAAACTTCTCCGGAGTTTATAAAAAGAGTGTTGTTCATAAACTCTACGCTTGATTTATGCGTATGCCCGTATATGATGACATCTGCATCCGGAATCAAGTAAAACGGCAGATGCATAAGCTTAAAGTTTGTGTTTGCGAGTCTAAAGTAGTAAGGTTCTTGAACTAGGTGATACTCAGAGTGGTATTCTGCCAGATGCGCATCGTTATTTCCGTAAACTGCTATATATCTTACACCGCTCTCTTTAAGCAGTTTTAAAATATCAAGTTCTACAATATCACCTGCATGAAGGATGACTTCAGCACCGTCTTTTATGAGAGTATCAATCGCACGAGCAGCCTTTTTGACCTTTCTGTGTGTGTCTGAGATAATACCTATCTTCATAGCTTTTTTACTTTATATCTTCTATAGGAGTTTTTGTTTTACACTTGATACACTCATAAACCTCTTTGCCTCTGTAGACTCTTTGTGCTAAAACACCGTCACAACCGGCTTCTTTGCATTTTATGGTTGTCGGTTCAAATTTAGAGATAAATTTACATTTTGGATAGGCGGCACATCCCCAAAACGGTCCGCGTCTTGAGTTTTTAAGGCTTATCTCCCCTCCGCACTCAGGACATGGAGTAAGGCTTACTTTTGCCTCAACATTTATGCTTTTTGTATTTTTACATTCAGGATAACCGCTGCATGCTAAAAATTGACCGTTTCTGCCACTTTTTAAAACCATCTCTTTTCCACACTTATCGCATACTTCACCGCTTGATTCCGATGGTGTATTCTCTTTTTTTTCACCCTCAACCTGTTCGGTGTATTTACACTTCGGATATGCACTGCACGCTATAAACTCTCCAAATCTTCCGGAGCGAAGAAGTAGCTCTTCTGCGCATTTAGGACAAGGGCGTCCGAGAGGTTTAGTTACTTTTAGAGATACTATATTTTCTTTGCCCTCTTTGACTTTTTCATCAAAAGGGAAGTAGAAGTCGCTTAAAAGTTTTTGCCAGTCATTTTGTCCATCTGCAACTTCATCAAGCTTCTCTTCCATATTTGCCGTGAAACTTACATCGACTATGTTAGCAAAATTTTTCTCCAGCATCTCTGTTACGGTAAATGCCATATCTGTAGGAATTATCTGCTTTTTCTCAATCGTTACATAGGTTCTGCTGCTAAGAGTTGCGATTGTCGGAGCGTAAGTTGACGGTCGCCCGATTCCTTCGCTTTCCAGTTTTTTGATAAGTGCCGCTTCGGAGTAGCGAGCCGGCGGTTCCGTAAAGTGTTGTTCAGGTTTAATGCTTTGAATAATTGCACCCTCTCCCTCTTTTAGAGCCGGTAAGAGTTTATCTTTGTCTTCTGCTCCCGTGAGTGCGTAAAAACCGTCAAATATCAGTTTTCTCCCGCTTGCTCTGTATTCGTTCTCGTTTCCGCTAAAAATGATACTTTGTTGTTCAAAAATGGCATCATTCATCTGACATGCCATAAATCTCTCATAGATAAGGCGGTAAAGTTTTATCTCATCCGGCTTTAAAAAACTTTGCGCAATCTCAGGAGTAAAGTCAAGCATAGTAGGGCGGATAGCCTCATGCGCTTCTTGTGCCCCCTTTGCTTTTTTAGTGTAAACTTTAGGCTCACTTGGAAGATGTTTTTTTCCAAATCTACTCTCGATTACACCGCGAACGGCATCAACCGCTTCTGCTGCAAGGTTAAGCGAGTCCGTTCTCATGTAGGTAATCACACCGCTTGTTCCGTTTGGAGTTTTTACACCCTCATAAAGCACTTGAGCTACCATCATAGTTTTTTTAGGAGTAAAGCCCAGTTTGCTTGAAGCGACTTGTTGAAGAGTTGAGGTCATAAACGGCGGAGGCGTTGCACTTCTTCTCTCTTTAGTTTCAATGCTTGAGATGACAAATGTGTCATTTTTTACGCTTGCGGTTATCGCATCTGCCGTAGTTTTGTTCTCAATGGAGAGTTTAGAGAGTTTTTCTCCCTTGTGAGAGATAAGCGCTGCTTCTATATCTTTTTTAAATAGCGTATCAATAGTCCAATACTCTTGCGCAACAAACGCTCTTATCTCTCTTTCACGGTCTACTACAAGTTTTAGAGTCGATGACTGAACACGCCCTGCCGAGAGACCTTTTTGGATTTTTGAACTAAGAAGCGGAGAGAGCTTATAACCCACTACACGGTCAAGCAGACGGCGCGCTTGCTGTGCATTTACCATATTCATATCTATTTTGCGAGCGTTTTGCAGTGCATTATTGATGGCAGTTTTTGTTATCTCGTGAAATACGATTCTAGGAAGTTCTTCGGGATTTTTATCTATCGCGTGAGCTATATGCCAGCCTATTGCTTCACCCTCGCGATCCTCATCGGTCGCGATATATATCGTATCACTCTTTTTTGCCAAATCTTTAATCTGCTTCACCGTAGGCATATTCTCTTTTGCAACGCTATATGCGGGAATAAGATGGTTTTTTTCATCAATAGTGATTCCAAAACGAGCTTTTGGAAGGTCGCGTATATGACCTTTAGATGCAATAACCTCATACTCTTTGCCCAAAAAGTTTTTAATAGTCTTTGCTTTAGCGGGTGATTCGACGATAATTAAGTTCAAATAGATTTCCTATATATATAGTATAGTTGTTTTAAGTTTGGAAGTGTAGCAAAAAAAGTATAAATAGAAGAAATCGATAATTTTTAAAAAAAATATCTAAAAAAATTAAAGTTATTTTTCCCGGTGACGATTTAGTTAACATCAAGGCATGGATGCTGAGATAAAAATTAAACTAGAGCAAAAGGCTCTACCCAAAAAGGATTTATTATGGGATTTAGAATAAATACAAATATCGGTGCAATGAATGCACACAAATACGCTG
>CAYHRD010000027.1:0-16345 GCA_964358925.1 uncultured Sulfurimonas sp. | reverse complement strand
GGAACGGCATGTTTGCCAAAAAAAGTAATCGTTGAAAAAACAAAACAGTATCATATCTGCTTATGCAAGACAAGCAAAAATTTTCCTTTTTGTGACGGAACTCACAGTATATATAGCGATGAAGATATCGGCAAAGGTGTTGCGTTGTAAAAGATTTAAAGTTTGTAGAGCAGCTCTTGGCTACTCTACGGTAAAATATTTTTGCTTAAGGATAGTAAACTTTTCTAGCTCTTTGTTTCCCTCAAGGCTTAGGTTTTTAAGAGCTTTTGGATTTACAATATAATATCCAAGCTGCACTTCGATTTTATCACCTTTTTGAACTGCGTCACTATAACTCACGCTCTTTTTCTCTTTAGCTTTAAGCATCGTATCTTGTACAACTTTGTTTGCTAACCACGGCATTGACGGTCCATCATCGTTACCGATTATTTTGACAAAAGTTTCCGTTTTTAACGGTATAGCTTTATAGTTTCTTATAATACTCACTCTAAGCTCTGCAACTCTAAGCGGATGCAGCATAAAATTATGAGGAGCCTTATTTTCCACGATTACATCAAAGCCGCTGCTAGTTTTTTTGAAATCAAACTCAACATATTGAGTCAACATCTCAGGATGTTTTCTAGCACCCGCAAAACCGTGAAAAGCGTGTTTTTGACTTTGTCTAATCGTAGTTGCACTGCCTTCTACTTTTGGCATATGACAAGTTATACAGTTCTCTTTCTTATCCTTTGCACCCTCTTTGCCCGTTTCACAAAGCATAAATTCATGTGAATTTTCTCTGTGAGAGTGGCATCCCATACAAACTTGACCGGTATAGAATTTTTCATTCGTATAGTCAATATTGTGGTACGGTGAACCGACTGTAGTTTTATTCATACCAAACCATGAACTCTCTTTTTTATAAACTACTTTCTCATTCTCTCTTCCTGCTTCAGCCGAATAAAATGTTTTATTATCTTCGCCGTACACATTTTTATTTATAACCTTATGCTCTTCAACATCCTTGATAGTATGACAAGTCGTACATGTTATACCTTGTTTATATTCCTCTTCGGATTTTGCTTTTGGAGCATGACAACCTGCACAATTGTAATCACCCTTTGCTTTTAACGGATGCTTATCCCAAACGGCTTTATGCACTTCATCATCATAAAATGTCGAGTTTTTATGCATTGAACCTTGAAACTCTTCAACGATTGCCGGATGACACTTCACACATGTCTCCAACTCTGATTTAGCAATAAGCAACGATGACAATGCTACTGCTAACAATAGTATCTTATTCATATTAACTATCCTTTTAATTATTATAAGTTAAAATTCTATCATACATTAAAATATGATACTTGATTTATATCAACAACTTTTCGTGTTAAAATACAAAATAAATTAAAAACTGACTTTACGCACTTTCGCAAAAAGTTCATAAAGTCCCTTGCCACTAAAACGGACTTGTTCGTTTTAATGCGTAACATCAGTTAAAAAGGTGAAAAATGCTTATTCCGTCAAATTTATTAAGCGGTAAAAAAATACTTCTTGGAGTAACCGGTTCCATTGCCGTTTATAAATCACTCGATCTCGTAAGACTTTTTACCAAAGCAGGTGCAGAGGTTAAAGTCGTGATGAGCGAAGCCGCTAAAAAGTTTGTAATGCCTCTTACTTTTGAGACTCTCTCGGGCAATCAAGTATTGGACGATACAAACGAGTCATGGGTAACCAACCACAACCACATAAAAGCAGGCGAGTGGGCGGATTTGTTTGTCATAGCTCCCGCAACCGCAAATACCATCGCAAAATTGGCAAATGCCATAGCCGACAATATGCTTCTGCAAACCGCACTTGCATATCCGCACCTAAAAATAATCGCACCGTCTGCAAATACAAATATGCTGGAAAACCCTTTTACAAAAGCAAATCTTAAAATGCTGGGTATCGCAAACTATGAGATAGTAGATACGCAAACAAAAGAGCTTGCATGCAAAAGTGTCGGAAACGGTGCTATGGCTGAACCGATAGAGATTTTTTGGCACTGTGCAAAAGTTCTGCTTAAAGATGAGTTTTGGGCGGACAGAAGAGTAATCGTAACGGGCGGCGGAACGATTGAGAAGATAGATGAAGTTCGTTTTATATCAAATTTTTCAAGCGGAAAGATGGCTTCGGCTTTAGCTGCCGCACTCTACTGTAAAGGTGCGGATGTAAATCTAATCTCAAGTAAATTTGACAAAGATTTGCCGCTTGAACTATACACTATAGATGTTGAGAGTTCAAACGAGATGTTAGAATATCTAACCGACTCTATCCGCATCGCCAAAAAAGGCAAACTCTCAAAAGCAACGCTTATGAGAGACGAGCAGATTCATCTGATTCAAAAAAAACCTTATCTATTTATGGCGGCAGCCGTCAGTGACTATGTCACGGCATACCCGCAAACGGGAAAACTTAAAAAAGAGGCTCTGGGCAGCGAGTGGGACTTGAAACTCAAACAAAATATCGATATTTTAAGCACTATTGATAAAAACGGCATTACGACCGTCGGTTTTAAGGCAGAGATGGATGAAAAAAATGCACATGGAAATGCTTTAAAAATGCTTCAAAGCAAAAATTTAGACGCTGTTTGTCTAAATATACTAAAAGACTCCTCTAGTTTTGGAAGCGATACAAATAAAGTCGATTTTATAACTTCAGATAAAGCAGAGTCTATTGAAACGGCAGATAAACTAAGCGTTGCATTTGAGATTTTAGAACATGCAAAGAAGATCTCGTAAAAAAAGATACAATTACAATATACTTCTCTGAATAATTATGTTTTTAGATTGCCACGCTTCTAAAGCTCCTCGCAATGACCGTCATGTGCCAAGGAGCTTGCGACGAAGCAATCTATGTTTAATCAGAGTATTCAATAAATATTAAACAATTTTTGGACATAAACATATGAATAAAGCAAGACATATAGCAATTATTATGGACGGCAACGGTCGCTGGGCTGAACTTAAAGGAAAAAAAAGAGCTGAGGGTCATGAAGTCGGTGCAAAAATAGTCAGAGAAATAACGGAGTTTTGTTCAAAAAATGATGATATCGAGAGCTTGACGCTTTATGCTTTTTCAACCGAAAATTGGAAAAGACCCCGCTTGGAAGTCGAATATCTAATGAAACTTTTAAAAAAATATTTGGACAGCGAACTAGAAAACTATCTGCAAAACAATATTAGATTTGAAGCAATCGGCGACATTAGAGCTTTTTCAAAATCGCTACAGCAAACGATTAAAAATGTTCAAGAAAAAACCGCTCACTGCGACGGTTTAGTTCAGTCACTTGCACTTAACTACGGTGCGCAAGACGAGATAATCAGAGCCGTAAATAAAATAAAAAATTATGAAAACGACATAACGGAAGCTATACTTAAAAATGCACTTGATTGCAAACATGATGTTGATTTGATTATCCGTACGGGCGGAGATCATAGACTCTCTAATTTTTTGCTATGGCAGGCGGCTTATGCGGAACTATTTTTTACAGACACACTCTGGCCTGATTTTACGACAAATGAGTTAGAGAAAATCATAAAAGATTTTACAAAAATTGAGAGAAGATTCGGAGGATTAAAATAGTGGAATTAATATTGGCTTTTATCTTAGGAACCCTTTTTGGTTCATTTTTAAATGTGGTTATCTTACGGCTTCCAAAAGATGAAAGCATCGTCTTTGACGCTTCTCACTGCCCGACATGTAAAAATTCTCTTAAACCTTGGCACAACATACCTCTCTTTTCTTGGATTTTTTTACGAGGGAGATGCTCATTTTGCAACACTAAAATTTCACTTCAGTATCCGCTCATTGAGCTTGCTTCCGGTTTGATTTTTTTGGTTTTAGCAAATAAATTCGGATTTAGCTTTCCCGCTCTTTTGATCGGGTTTAGTTTTTTAACTCTATTGGCACTCTCTATGATAGATTTTAAGTACAAAATGATTCCGGACTCGCTAAATCTTTTGGCTTTGCTATTTGCGATTTTTGGAGCATGGAATCTAAGCGGAATCGCTGTAAACTTTCAAAACGCCCTGCTCTTCGCCGGCGGATTTACTCTGCTACGATTTGCCATCTCTTATGTACTGACTTCATCAGCTCATAGACATGCAAAAAAGACTATAACGACTTGGACGAAAAACTATCATATATACCCGTTTATAGAAGCTATGGGAGAGGGCGATATCATGGTTGCTGCTACTATGGGAGCGCTTCTTGGAGTTAAACTCACTCTTGTTGCCGTATTTTTATCAGCTCTTCTGTCACTGCCTGTTATGCTCTTTGTGATGAAGAAATCAAAAGAAGAGCAAAGAGTTCCTTTTGTACCGTTTTTGGCAATGGCTACATTTATCGTCTATATTTTTGACAGCCCGATTTTGAGCTATATTGAGGCGAATTACTGATGAAAATATTACAAAATTATATAAAGCAGTCTCTCTTTATTCTCTTTTTATCAATATTTTTACCGCTTTTCTCCATCGCATCCATAGTTTTTTTGATAAAAATAGCTACATATACGGCGGTAATTAAACTATCTATTTTTGAAATGAGTAAACTATATTTCTTTATGTTACCGGAACTGCTCTTCTACACACTTCCTATATCATTTTTTGTAGCGGCAACGCTTACTCTTTTTAAACTCTCAAACGATAATGAGATAATCGTTCTATTTGCTTTGGGCATCAAGCCTAAATTTATCTTAAAAACACTATTTGTGCCTGCCCTACTCTTATCTGCGATACTTCTGTTTAATTTTTTCGTACTCTTTCCGCATGCAAAAATACTATCAAATAACTTTTTGTCATACAAAAAAAGTGAAGCAAAGTTCAATCTATCTGCCTCTGAATTTGGACATAAGTTCGGTGAATGGCTACTCTACATCGGAAAAGACAATCACGACGGAACATACTCCGATGTAATACTATTTAACAAAAAGCAGAATGAAGAGGTTTTAGTAGGAGCAAAACAGGCTCAAATCATAAATGATTCGGGGATTTTAAGACTTAAACTTACATCAGGAGAAGGATACGGTTACTCAAAAGAGAAGTTTACACAAATAAATTTTGAATTTATGTTTATAAACGATACAATGAAAGCAAACTTGGACGAGTATCAAACACCGCTTGAGTATTGGTTCCCAGATAGTCCGTCTCCTAAAATAAAGAAAAAGTTAATAACAAATATTTTATTTAGTCTTTTTCCTCTGCTTAGCCTCTTTGCCGTTGCAAGTATCGGTATTATTCATGCAAGACATCAAAAAGGAAAAATTTATCTCTTTTTATTTTTAGGAATTATTATCTACTATACTCTTGCTATATCGCTTCAGCTTCTTATTTCTACTTATGCCGTACCGGCTTTGATTTTTGGATGGCTTATGGTTACATATACAATCTATAAAAAAACCATAGTTGCCAAGTTTTAGATGAGATGTGCCGTAACTCTTGCCTATGACGGTACAAATTTTCTAGGCTCCCAAACACAAGAGAGTTCGCCAAATACTATCTTTGGAAGAGTGCAAAGTGCTTTGGGGCAATTAAATATAGACTCAAAAGCAACTCCGAGCGGAAGAACCGATAGAGGCGTTCATGCAACGGGACAGGTTTGTCATATTGATATGCCGGAGTTTTGGAGCAATTTGGCAAAGCTCAAAAAAGTTTTAAACGATATGCTCCCATCATCTATCCGTATAAAAAGCATAAAAGCCGTAGACGATGATTTTCATGCAAGATACAGTGCAAAAAAAAGAGTTTACAGATACATTATAAAAGAGGCTCAAAGCAACCCTTTTGAATCTAATTATGTAACTTTTTTAGATAGCGTTGATTTTGCGAAAATAGAGAAAAATATAAAACTTTTTTGCGGCGAATTTGATTTTAAGCAGTTTATGAAAAGCGGCAGCGATATAAAGAGTACGACTAGAGTTATATATAGAGCTTTTGCATATAAACACAAAGGATTTATAATCCTAAACTTTGAAGCAAACGGATTTCTAAGAAGCCAAATCAGACTAATGGTCGGTGCTCTTTTAACCCTTGATGCCGATAAGATAAAAGAGCAGCTGGAGTGTAAAAAAAGACACAAGATAAAACCTGCAACAAGCAACGGTTTGTATTTGAGTAAAATCAAATACTGATGTTGTTTCAGAGCATCTCTACTCTGTTTCTGCCGCCCTCTTTAGCTTTTGTGAGTGCCTCATATCCTCTTTTCATTATATCTTGCATAGTATCATCGGTATGATAACCGGTTACGCCAAAACAGGCAGTAGCTCTGCCGACAAAAAAGAACTTGCTTTTTTCTATCAGTTTTTGAAGATGTTGCGCAACTATGACTGCATTTTCAGCATCTATTTCAGGGCAAATTATTAGATATTCGCTCTCGCTCCATCGACCGATAGTATCCAAATAGCGGATATTACGCATAATCAAATCAGCCATCTCTTTCATAACAGAATTTCCGACCTGATAACCGTGTGTATCGTTTATAGCTTTCATACCGTCAATATTAATTACTATTGCACTAAATTTATATAAGTATCTTTTTGATCTGTGAAGTTCATTCATTAACACCTCTTCAAGTTTTACCTTGTTGTATAGCTGTGTTACTTCATCTTTTACAGAAAATTTTTCATTCTCTTTATTTTTTGCTAAAAGTTCTCTCTCTTGACTTTGAATTTTGCGTTCTAGCTTTTCATTTAACTCTCTTAATTCTTTTTTTGAGAGATTGAGCTTATCTGCTATTTCATGCTCTTTTTCTACTTCATGTTCACACTGAATTTGAAGTTCTTTAGCACGGGAAGTCAACGCAAAAGAAATCATTAAGATATTTAATATAACCGTAACGGCATAAAAATCATACATATAGTCACGATAGCTCACTATACCTAAAATCACGCTCAAAGAGACTAACTCTCCGATTGCCAAAAATAACCAAGCAAACAACAAGTAAGCACTTCCTGAGCTCTTTTTATGTAATGAGAAAACAGATACCAATATCAAAAATAGAAAATTAATCAGCGAAAAAAGCATAACGATATAAAGCGAAATCAAACTATCGCCCATAATAAAACCGTATGCTCCAAGTAGCGCAGAAAGAGAAAGTAAAACAAAAAAGTATCTACTGCTCTTTGGAAGGTATACCTCTATTTTTGAGAAGCTTTTAGTAAACAGCAGACTTGTAAAAAAAGTAAATGCCGACATAGCTAAAGAGATGTTTCCGCCGTAGGAACCATTTTTAAAAAACGGGTTAATTTCATATCCGTAATAAACTCCCATCAAGAAAAACAGACTCAATAGATAGAGAGAATAAAAGAGATAATTTTTATCTCTAAATTTTAGATAACTGTTTACATTATAAAAAAGCATAATAAATACTATACCGATTAATGCACCGTTTAGCATAGTGATATATGTTAAACGCCAAGTTGCTTTTTTTTGTGAATAGAGTTGCGGAGCAAGCGTTAAAGCTCCCTTGCTCTTCACTTTAATATAAACCGTAGCGCTTTGTGACGGCTCAATAGTTATGGGAAGAAAAAAAGATTTTGCATAAACTTCTCCGATTTTTGGCAAATAAGCAGAGTTAAAATTTACCGTACTTAGCTCCTCACCTTTTTTTACATAAAGATAAATTTCATCCACCCAAGATACCGGTATCTCTATTTTGCCGCTAAAAGGCTCAGACGCATCGTTTAATATGCCAAAACGCATCCAAACGGCATCATTTGTGTAACCTATATATGATGATTCAGACTTTACGGATTTAAAATTATCATTAAATAAATCTTTTGACACATCTTCGTACTTCAAGCGGTCTTGCGCATCAAAAAAGAGTTCAGAGTGCTTAGATAAACCGATTTTTTTCGTTTTATCGTTAACTTTAAGAACTTCCAGCGCACTAACCTGTGCAATAAATACAAAAAAAATAAAAAATAAGATTGCGCGTCTAAAACCGTTATACATTAAAAAATCCCCTATTGTCTATAATCTATATCTTATACAAACAAAGCAAAAAGTTTTCTTTTTTGTATAGTATAATTCCGATAAAATAATTTTAGGATTTAATTTGCAAGCATTTGGAAAATTCTCGACAAGCTTTAATATGGAATATCTCACGGAGCAATATATTTATATACAAGAAAGCAATGAAATCATAGATTTAGAGCAGCTGAAAAAGATGCTTGATAACAGGCGTAAAACCGTTGCAGGAACTATCTTCTTATATAACCCGACCATCTCTCCGATAGGATACAACTGCAACACTAAACTTGCTTCTCAAGGTTATATATTTGACGGTAAATTTTGCGAACTAAACTTCGATAACTACTGCAACCTCTTTTCTTCAGCCATTAAAGACGGATATAGAGGCAAACTCATAGAGGTAAAATATCTTTTCGGTTTAAATAGACCGGATATTGAGCCGACTACAGTACTTGAAGAGTTTGATGCCGATTTGGATAAATACACAAGCAATCAACTAACAAGATATGATAAAGAGCTTAACTATCTCGACTATCTAAATATTCGCCTAAGCGGTAAATTTGTATTTTTCGGTTCGGGAAATAAGTTTGATAAACATCATAAAAATATTATTGCCTATGCAAGAAATCTTGCCGCACAAGCCGTAAAACTTGGAAAAGAGGTGGCATATATGTATGATAACAATTGTGACGCCAAAGAGAGCCTAGAGCTGGCATATTTCCTGCCGCCACTAGCTACGGGAAAATATAGAGATGTAAGAGCAAACGCTTTTAAAAAAGCTTTCTCAACCTATCCTCCGTCCATCATAAAAACAAACTAAGTTTTTTTATAAGAGAGCCTCTTTTTTTTGAGGCTCTTCTTAAACTACTTTTACTTACTAAAATGTTCTAACAACTCGCTATCGTGGATTTTTGTTAAATCGGCATGAAGATTTATCTCCAACTTATCTTTAAGAGCAGGCTCAAGAAGTTCTACTAATTTATTGTTAATTGCTTTAGGTGCTGCAAGATACCAAGATTTACAACTATGGTTATGAAGTGCTTGAGAAATCTGTTTTGCAATCTCTTTAATGCGTCTGCGTTCCTCTTCAAGAGCAAGATTGTGATCCTCACCCGAACCGCTGCCGCGAGAACTTTGAAAATTACCCTTTCTATCGGTTACTTTTTCACTTAATCTTTGATGAACATCTAAACTGTCGGCACTTTCAAGAAGTTCAACTGACTCTCTCCCTAGTGGATCTTGTTTATTTGTAAATAGTTTGTAACGCTGTAAATCTGTGACAATAATAAGTTTTGATAACATGATAACTCCTATTTTGTAATAAAATTGGAAAGCCGCAAAACGCTTGAAATCTCTCCAATTTATTTATTGTATCAAAATTTAATTCAAAAAATCTACTTAAATACTCACTTCTTTAATATCTGCAATTTTTAGGATACTTTTATATATGGAAGCGACTAGAGATTTTCTGTTATTTCTAACTTTTTCATCCTCGGCATTTACCATTACATCATCGAAAAACTTGTCAAGCTCTGGCTTAAGAGCTAAAAGCGCATCAAGTTCCTCTTCGTATGAGTCGTACTTAGATGATGATACTTCGCTATATCTAGCAAAAAGAGCTTCTTCTGCTTTAGCTTCAAATAGCTTAACATCGACTCTAAACTCATTTGACATATCGATATCTTTGGTAATATTTGCAACTCTTTTAAATGTTGAAAAAGATTCGCTAAAACCTTCGCTCTTTACCATAGCCTCTAACGCATCTATCTTTTTACCGATACTGAGCAGTTCTCTTTCACCTGAAGCAAGTACGGCTTCTACAATAGACGGATTTACTTTGAAATATTGTCTTAATCTTTCTAAAAAGAACGCTTCAAGTTTTAACATATCGAACTCTGCATAATCTTTGCTAAGCAGGGTTAGAGTTTCAACTATGTCAAACTCTAAATTATGCTCTTTGGTTATTCTTATAAGTCCGTTGACGGCACGGCGAAGTGCAAACGGATCGCGTGAACCGGTAGGAATCTGATTTATGCTAAAGAGTCCTATAAGAGTGTCCAGTTTTAAACTCATGGCTACAATTGCGCTCATAGGCGTTGAAGGAAGCGCACTATCTTCACCGTCGGGCAAATACTGCTCTTTTATCGCAGTTGCGACTTCATTGCTCTCTCCGAGTGCTTTTGCATAGTAACACCCCATAAGACCTTGAAGCTCCGTAAACTCATAGACCATCTCGCTCATTAAGTCTGCTTTTGCAAGGGATACGGCACGGTTTAGCATCTCTTTGCTTGACTCTTTTGGTTTGTACATATCAAAAAGAGTATTTGCGATTTTTCTCTCTCGCTCTATCTTGTCGGCAACCGTTCCAAGACCGTTCATAAATACGACTTTTCCAAGTCCCTCTGTACTAAGCCCCTTTTTCAAATCGTTGTTGTAAAAGAAAAGCGCATCTGCCAAACGAGGGCGCAGAACTCTCTCATTTCCTTCAATCACTTTGGAAAAATCATCTGTCAGAGCATTTGAAACTACGACAAACTTGTTTATCAGCTTGCCGTCTTTAAAGACCGGAAAATATCTTTGGTGTTCTTTCATAGAAGTAATGATAACTTCAGGAGGAAGTTTTAAAAATTCTTCGTCGAATGAACCCAAAATTGCCGTAGGATGTTCGGTAATAGCTACAACTTCATCAAGCAAATCTTCATCTATTTCTACCTTGATACCGTTATCTTTTTCAAGCAAAGAGAAGTTATTTAAAATACTCTCTCGTCTAAGCTCAGGAAAAAGTGTTACTCCGCCTGCTTTTAAAACTTCAAAATACTCTTTTGCCCCGTTAATTGAAACTGAATTAAAATTACTAATACGATGTACAAAAGTCTTTTTTGCCGATTTTACGCCAAAGAGTTCTACATCCACTGACTCATCGCCAAAAAGTATATTTACCCAGCGAATAGGACGGATAAAACTCTCGCTTAAACTTCCCCATCTCATAGATTTACCGAAATCCAAAGATTTAATCCATGTATCGACAATATCACCGATTAGTTCAATCGACGGCTTTCCTGCAACCTCTTTTTTATAGTAAAGAACTTCTTTGCCGCCTTTTTGTGCAGAACCGATTGCATCCATTGTTACGCCGCATTTTTTAGCAAATCCCTCTGCCGCAGGCGTAGCTTTGCCATCTTTATACGCAACTTCTAAAGGTGCACCGAAAAACTCCTCAGTAGAATCATCTTGCTGAGTTTTAAACTCTCTGTGCCAAATAACCAAACGACGAGGAGTATAGTAAAACTCAAACTCACACAAAAGTGAATTTTTTTCTAAAATATCGGCATATTTTTTCTCAATATTTTTTAACTCTTTTAAAAGCGGAATAGCCGGTAGCTCTTCTACACCAATCTCAATCAGTAATGGTTTTATCATATATAAACTCTCTATTTCAATATTAATCTCGCGATTTTATCTATATTTTTGTTAAATACTTATAAATTAAACAAATCTTAATCAGTAGAAATAAACCTGAAATGCCGTTTTATCTAAATAAGATTAGAGCTAAAATAACGCTCAAACTAAAAAACAAAGGAATTAATATGCCGACAATCAATCGTTATGTAGATATAGACACTATAGAGAGAGAAAGTAAAAAAGATTATATTGACCGTCACTCACCGTTTATCCACTGCCAAGACAGCGCAAAAGAGGGCGAGATGTTTAGCATAACCGTTAAAATGGGAAATGAGTATGCTCATCCCGACGATTTTGACCACTATATAGCAAATATGTCGCTTTATAACGGTGAAACTCTTTTGGCGCGCGCTGATTTTCTAGCCGGAACTTTAGGAAATATGAAAGCTCATGCAACCGTTACTTTCAACATTATTCCGACCGGAAACAAACTAAAACTTACCGCTCAAGCATACTGCACAAAACACGGCATTTGGGAATCAACTCCAAAAGTTGTAGAAATAACTAATTAGACTGCCGCGGCTTTAAAAAGCCTTGCAGTGACGGTCATTGCGAGAAGCCCGCGACAAAGCAATCTATTTTATCTCGTTTGCCATACTGTCTAAAGTAACAAAAAGTTCTTTTGAAGCACTCTCTGCAGCACTAAATGCTTTAATAATGTTATCTGAATTTTTAATTGCATCGTTTTCGATATAATCAGGAATTGATCTAACTTTATCATGCACTGTTTTATGAATAGGATCAATTTTACTATATGAAGCCGTTGCTCCAAACGATGCTTTTGCATCGCCAAGGTACCATTTACCGAATCTGCAACTAGTGTGATCCGAAAATTTAAAGTTATGGTCATCCTTAAACACGGCGCTATACCCGCTTAGTTTAAATGCTATGTGATCTAGTTTTGCAAGAGTTATGAAAAGCTCGTTTGAAATCATCTTGTTTGAAAGCTGAATATCCTTTGCACCGTCAACCAAAGAGTGTAAACTATCATTGAACACTTCAAGTTTTTCTAAAGACGATGAAACTTCTCTATCCATATGTTCTGAAAATTCCTGCATTGATGAACTGTTTTGTTTTAGCAGATTTATATTTACTTCAACTTCACTTGTCGCTCTTTGTGTTCTCTCGGCAAGTTTTCTTACTTCGTCGGCAACAACGGCAAATCCTCTGCCGTGTTCACCTGCTCTTGCAGCTTCGATAGCAGCATTGAGCGCTAGCAGATTTGTCTGATCGCTTATATCTTTAATGAGCGATATGACATTTGTAATCTCATTAACGCTATTGTTTAATTGATCGGAATTTTCTCTGCTTTCATGCATTTTAATTGAAATACTGTTTAAAGACTCTTCCATTTGATGAGTAGAATTTTTCACTTCTTCTACGATAATCTCAGTTTGAGCGTTTTTATCATTTATGACTTTTAAAGATTCCATATTGTGCGCCAAACCTACCTGAACGCTTCCAACTCCGCTTGATGCACCTTCATTTAAAAGTGCAGTCAACGAAAGAGTAAGCGTATTTGCCTCTATCTGCTTTTGACTTTCTAAAAAGTGCTTATTTGATTTCTCTAAACTTTCTTTTGCTTCTTCTAACGCTCTATGGGCAACGCTTGCCAAATGATTTGCCGATTGTTGTATGAAACCTATCTCATCGGTTGCGCAATTTGTAATTTTTTTAGAAAAATCTTTTGACGAGACGATATCATCTATCTCATTTTTAAATCTATTTACTCTTTTTGTCAAAGTATTTGAGATAATAAAAGTAAAAATAAGAATTAAAAATATCACGACGATATTAACAGTCAGTCCGATTAACATAGAGTTAAACGCCGCATCTTTTAAGGTTGTTACTTGCTGCTCTATTTTTTTAGCTATGGCATCTTCGACATTTTTAAGAAGATTGATTTTTTTAGTTATTGTAGCAAACCAATAAGTCGCGTCTATCTCAAATCCGCCGTTTGGATGTTCAAGAGCAACTTTTCTAATTCGCTCAACTTCCGACACATCTTTTGACTTCATACTCTCTTCGTAAAAATTCTTAATCTCTGCAGGCGCTAAAAATAGAAACTTATTTGTAAAAATCTCTTGACCGTTAAGCAGTCCTATAAACTTCTCATAAAATCCAGGAGCAAATTTATCTTGAGAAAAAGTTGATGAAAGAACTGCCCGCTCTATCCCTGATCTCTCTTTAGCAGATAAGAAATTTACAAAAGCATTGATTAGATTATTCATCTCCGCGTTTGAACTCATTTTTACCATCTCTTCAATTGATATGATAAAATCATTGTTTAAATCAGTATAGTAACCGACCGGAACGCTTACCGCAACGCCTAGAGAGTCCACTCCGCTTCTAATTGACCCGATTTTTGACAAACTATCAAATGCTTTTGCGATTTTTGCTTGTAAATCTTTTGAAAGATGCCCTACATCCAAATCTTCTTTATAATTTTTTGTAGCTTCAGCTAAAGCTTTATCCGTATCTTTTCTGATTGCTTGAAGTTCAGATGAAAATTTTGTGCCTTTTGAGCTTATAAATCCAGCTGATGCGCCTCTCTCTTTTTGAAGATTATGCACAAGTTCACTCGCTTTTGTAGCAAAAGAGACCATCAAACTTATACTTTTTAAAGTTTGGACTTCCTGATAATTTTTATAACTGCTTATACCAAGCGTGATAAAAATTACAATCACGGGCACAAAAACCATTAGTGCCATTTTTAATCTAATCGACATGTTGTTAAACATTCAAACTCCCTCTTTTTTCTCGATTTTTTATTTTAACATATGTAAAAAGATTTTACACTATATTTATGTTTAAAAAACTGATATTTAATAAATTTGATTTTTTTTACAAAACCCTTTTTTTATCGGTATGTTCAATAATGTTACTTGAATTTTTTAAAACAAGAAATACCGATAAAATAAACGCCGCGGCACCCAAAGAAGTGTTATTCATCAAAACGGCTCCAACGCTGATAAACAGTGCAAAAAAAGTTAAATATTTATTATTTACAAAAAACGCAACCATTGCAATAATCACTGCCGCAATTCCTAACTTCCCAAGATACAAAAACAGTGCAAGCCAAGCTCTTGCATCACATAAAAAAGAGCCTACGGAGTTGCTGCACTCTGCCGCAAAATCACTATTTGACAAAAAACCGTATTTTAAATAGGCAAAAATCGCCAAAAACACCGCCATATACAACCCAAAAATTTTAAGTTCGCTATATGCCGTTTTTTTACTTCCGCTATATAAAATATAGGCGAATCCAAGCGAGATTGAAATCCATATATTTGAGAAGATATTGAGATATGTTTCGTTTAAAAAAACAGTAATTGATGTTAATACAAGAATTAAAAAAGATGCTTTTTCAAATTTGCCAAAAATTAAATTCTGATATTCTCCTCTATAAAGCCACATAAATGAAATAATAGATATAGCAAAAATGTAAATTTCAAAGTTTCTATATCTTCCGTCAAAGGCAAGAGAAATATTTAAAATGGTTACAAAAACAAACGAAGCGTAAAAAAGTATCATAAGAGATGAATCAGAACCTTTTAGCTTTTTGGCAAAAATTTCCTTAAGCGATAATATTTGAGGTTTTCTGTCATATGCAATATTGGCAAGTAGGAAATAGTATATTAAGATATGTACAAACGCAACTAAAAGCGCCCATAAAAGCTCTGCAGCTGTTCTTACCGTAACTATATACTGTTCAATTTGAAGTGTAAACAAGATAGCAAAAAGAGTATTTAGCGCACCAAAAAGGAGTATTTCTCTTGTTCTGATTTGTGCATTTTTTAGTAAAAACGAAAAGAGTACCACAAGAGCGATAGAACCTAATGCCAACGGTTTATAGTTTGGAAAATTTGAAACATCGCCGTCAAAAACTTTTTTATCTACTCTGTCTTTATCAAAAAGTCCCCAAAAACCGCCTACGGCTCCCTCGCTTACTCTTTTCCACGGTTGGTCAAACGCTTCTATGATATTGTAGCTCCACCCCTCTTTTTGGGCTAATTTTACAAACTCTCTAACAAATACTGCCTGATTTATCTTGCTCGGGACGGCATCTTCTCGCGCCCTGCCCTCTGATGGCCAGCCTGTTTCGCCTATTAAAATATTTTTATCTTTTAAAACGGCTTCAACCTCGCCTCTTACATCCGCCAAATGACCTATGGATTGGTTTATGTTCATCGGGTCATCTTCCCAGTACGGCAATATATGAATCGTTACAAAATCCGTAACTTCTTTTATTTTTGGATGTTTAACCCAAAATTCCCATACATCGGCATATGTAACCTGAGTATTTGGAAGTGCCGCTTTTACCTGCTTGATATAGTTTGCCAGTACGGCTTCCGTCGCATCGCCGCGGAGCAGAACTTCATTTCCTACAATAACGGCTTTGACTATATCTTGATTCTCTTTTGCCAGTTTTATAAGCGTGGTTATCTCTTTTTGCGTCATCGTCTTGTCGCTGCTCACCCACGCACCCATATACATTTTAAGACCGTTTTCTCTGGCTATCTTTGGAATCATCTCCAGACCGACGGTTGAGTATGTTCTGATACAATCAGTATATTTTGCAAGCAGAGCTAAATCATTTCTTACCAAATCATCCGAGACAATCATTCCATCTGCAAAAGAAAACGGAGATTGATCTTTTGAAAAAGGCGCATAAGAGACGCACTCTAGTTTTGAAAAAGAGTTTTTGTTATCTTTTAAGATAAACACCTCTCCCACTAGATACCAAAACAGCGCTACTATGCCAATACTTGCTAAAATTACCGATATTTTTTTTGTCACTATTTTTTTCCTTTTAATGCAAAACTATTAATTTTTATTATGGAATTTTATCCAAAAAAGTAAATTTTAACCACACTTTAAATATATGG